>DBKS01000047.1 GCA_002298605.1 Bifidobacterium sp. UBA744
TGCGGTGCCTTCATGAAGTTTTCCGCGCAGTGTTCGCCGCAGAAGTAGTAGGTCTTGCCGTCGTATTCGCGGCTGATGGCTTCGCCGCTGACAGGGACGGTCATGCCGCATACCGGGTCGGTTGCGGTTTCGCCGTCGGTGGGTTGGCTCATGTTCATGTGGCGCATTGCCATGGTGGGCTCCTTGGTTGTTGTGTTGGTGACGTTGGCTGGGTTGGTCTCGTGTGTTTGGTTCGTCGCCTTGCTGCCATCGAGACCGGCGAGGTTTGTCCTGTCGTCGATGATGACGGTGGGATTATGGGTGCTGCGACGCGCTGCGTTTTCCGGCTGCCGGGTCTGCCGGGTCTGCTGTGGTTGGCCGGGTTGATCTGATTGACCTGGTTGATTGGTCGCAGCGACGGTGTCCTCGCGAATCGTCGCATGGCGCAGGCGATTGGCGTTGAGGACCAGGCATACCGAGCTTAATGCCATGGCAAGTCCGGCGATCATTGGGCTGAGCAGCCAGCCGGTGAACGGATAGAGGACCCCGGCGGCGATCGGAATGCCGATGATGTTGTAGCCGAATGCCCACGCAAGATTTTCGGTGATGTTGCGCATGGTGATGGCGGAGAGGTTGATGGTGCGCAGCACCCCGCGCAGATCGCCGCTCATTAACGTGACGTCTGCGGATTGCATGGCCACGTCGGTGCCGGTTCCAATGGCAAAACCGATATCCGCCTTGGCCAGCGCTGGAGCGTCGTTGATGCCGTCGCCCACCATGGCGATTCGCTCGTCGCCGTCGCCGCGCTGATCGCGTTCCTCCTGCAGTTTGGCGATCCAATATGACTTGCCGTCGGGCTTGACCTGGGCGATAACCGTGTCGATGCCCACTCTGGCGGCGATTCTCGTGGCCTCCTCGGCCGTGTCTCCGCTGAGCATGACTGTGCGGATGCCGGCCGCGCGCAAGGAGGCGATTGCCTGCACCGATCCCTCCTTGACGACGTCATTGGCGTAGGACGCCTTGTCGAGGGAGGAGCCATTGTCGGCGATGCCCTGTGTGATGGTGCCGGTTTTGTCGAAGACGACGGTGCGGATCTTGCGCGCCTGTTCGAGGGCCTGCGCTGATGTGACCAGCACGCCGTGCTGCGCCCCCAATCCGGTGGCGGCGGTGACGGAGAGTGGCGTCGCCAGTCCCAGGGCGCAGGGGCAGGCGATGATCAGCACGCTTACCGCTGCGATCAGCGCATGGGCGAGGCGTGGTTGCGGTCCGATCACGATCCAGGCGGCGAAGGTCCAGATGGCGATGATGATCACAGCCGGCACGAATATGCGTGCGATGCGGTCCGCAAGGCGTTGCACGGGGGCTTTGGTGGCTTGCGCGCGTGTTACCAGTGCGACGATTTGGGAAAGTACCGTATTGGAACCCACCCGGGTGGCGCGCATGACGAATGCGCCGTTGAGGTTCATGGTGGCGCCGGTAACGGTGTCTCCGGCCTGCTTGTCGACGGTTCTCGACTCCCCGGTGAGCATTGATTCGTCGAGGCGTGCGGAACCTTCAACGATCACGCCGTCCGCCGGTACGCGTTCCCCGGCTGCGATGACCAGAAGGTCGTTCGCCTTGAGCTCGTTGACGGTAACCTTGGCGCCGGTGTCCAGTGATTTCCAGCGGGACGGTCCTGCGGCCAGGTCGCTGTCGCTGATGCGGCGGGCGGTTCGAGGTTGAAGCTTGATGAGGGTTTGCACGGCTTTGCCGGTCCCCTCGCGGGCCTTTGCCTCCAGCAGGCGGCCGACCAGCACCAGCGTGATGACCACGCCCACTGATTCGAAATACGGTTCCTGCGAGCCGGAGGGCATGATGCTCGAGGCAATGCAGACCAGAAGGCTGTAGATGTACGCGGCTGTGGTGCCAAGGGCCACCAGCGAATTCATGTCGGGGGAGTGGTGGCGTAGTGCCGCCCACCCCACATGGTGGATCGGGCCGCCGCAGTAGAACATGACCGGCGTGACGAGTATTGCCTGCAGCCAGGGGCTGGCGAGGAATCCGGGCAGCATATTGCCGTTCATCGAAAGCATGGCGATGGCGAACACCGGGATGGTGAGAGCCGACGCTATGGCGACGAGCCGGGTTGTTGCCGCGATCTCCTTTCGGCGTTCGGCGTTTTCGCGGCGTTCGTTGTCCAATGGGTCGATGCGGGCTGAGGCGGGGGTGAACGGGGAATTCATGGGTTCTGCGTTCGCGGGGGGTTCCCCCGTGACTTTGAGCATGCCGTGCACCATGTTCATGCCGCAGGCGAATGGATATTCGCCGGCCGGCAGCGCCGGGATTCTCACGACGGTGGTTTCGTTGCCCGGGAGCATGGCGTCGAGGCCGAGGTCGGCGAATACGACATGCGACGTGCATTCCCCTGTTTCCTGACGTTCGAATTCAAGGTCGGTCGGGACGCCGGCCTGCACTTCGATGAGGTCCGGCGAGTAGCCTCCTCTGACCACGATATGCGCGCTTTGCGAATCGCCGTGCGGAATTCCGGAAGCGGCCTTTCTTGAGCCGAAGAAGAACCTGATGACGAGCCAGGTGAGTAGGCCGGCGATTACAATCGACACGGCCAGCATGAATACATCGAAGCCCATTGGTCCTCCTTGTCGTTATCTCGTTGCCAACTTTACGCGACGCCGGATGCAATGGCCCGCTATTTGCCGGTAGCTCAGTTTTTTTCGCTGTGCGGCGAGCGCGGCGACGCGCTGAAAGCTGATATATAGAACATATGTTCGACTGTGGACTTTCGCGTGTTGCACTGAAATCTCGGCGATTTGGATGCATATGGACGCCTGGCGCCCGGTTGTCGTCCGGGGGGTGTGCTGTATTAGAACACATGTTCGAAATATCTATTGCGGTCGCGATTGTGGCGACATTGGTTATTGGCGTCCTTGGCTTGACGGCCGGTTATTTCGTCGGCAAGGCCAAAGGCGCTCGGTCCGAGCGGGCCGTGGCCTCGCGTGAGCTTGATGCCGGGCGTGCGCAGGTGGCCGCCATGCGCGAGGATATGGCGCAGGCCCAGTCCGAATCGGCTGCGGCCCGTGCGCAGGCGCAGGGGCTGGAGCGTCAGCTGGGGTACGTGCAGTCCCAGCTTGCCCAGGCGCAGCAAGCTGAGAAGCAGCGTTTGCAGCGCGAACGCGAGAAGGCGCAGGAGGAGGCGCAGGCTCAGGGGAAGGTGCTGAGCGCGTTGGCTCCGGTGCAGAAGAATCTTGATGCGCTTCAGGCCAAAGTCGCGCAGATCGAAGAGGGCAGACGGGCCGAAATGGGCGCCTTGGGCGAGCAGCTCAAGGGGCTTAACGAGCAGCAGGCTCGGCTGGATCGCGAAACGAGTTCGCTTTCTGCCGCATTGCGCAACAACAAGGTGCGCGGTGCATGGGGTGAGGCGCAGCTCAAGAACATTATGGAATCGGCTGGGCTTCTGGAGCATGTGGACTTCGACACGCAGGTGGTGGTCACTGATTCCGAGGGCCGCGTTCAGCGTCCCGACATGGTTGTGCATCTGCCCGGGAATAAAACCATTCCGATCGACGCCAAGGCGCCGTATGCGAATTATCAGCGAGCGTGCGAGATTCCGGATACCGCTTCGCCCGAGGAACTGGACCGCCGCGCCGAATTGCTCAGGGCCCATGCGCATGACGTGCGCGAGCATGTGAAGGCGCTGTCGGCCAAGGCGTATTGGGAGGCGTTCCCGACGACGCCTGATTTCGTCATTGCCTTTATTCCCAATGAGGCGTTGCTGCAGGCGGCGCTTGAGGCGGATCCGACGTTGATGGATGACGCGTTTGCCCATAAGGTCGCCTTGACGTCGCCGGTGACACTGTGGGCCGTGCTGAAGTCCGTGGCGTATGCATGGCAGCAGCAAGCGCTGAGTGATGACGCCAAGACGCTCTTTGACCTCTCCCGGGAGTTGTATGAGCGTTTCGCGGTGCTTGGGGACAAAGCCACCAAGTTGGGCAATGCCATTACGAAAACCGTTGGGGCATACAACCAGTTCGCCGCTTCGTTGGAATCCCGTGTGCTGGTATCGGCCCGCAAGCTGCAGCGCCTTGATCGTTCCCGTGTCATCGGGGAGGTTGGCCTCATCGATTCAGACAATGCCAATGTCCGCGAGCTCACCGCTCCCGAAGTCAGCGAAACCACTCGTTCGGAGCAGAGGCTTCAATAAGAGGCCTCAATAACCTCGGTGCGAGGCCCTGATTCCGGCGGCAAACAATGCTCCGCACAACGTCGGAGCGAGGGAATGCCCGAGGGAATGCCCGAGGGAATGCCGGCGGGGGAAGGGCGTTGGGGCGATTGCCACGTACCCGGCAGCGGATACGCTGGGGAGCATGGTTACAACAGATGATGCTTCCGCCGGATTTCGTCCCACCGGTTTTGCGGACACGCGCAATGAGACCGCCTTCGAAATGAGCGATCCAAAGACCCAGCTGGGTGTGCTTCTCGCGGATGCGGTGCATGACAAGCCGTTCAGCGAGCTGTCTGGCGTAACGTTCCATCATCGTGGCGCGGAGCTCGCCGGGCATGTGCTGATCGATACGCTTGAAGAGGCCGGCTACACGCTGGACGATTTCGACGCCGTGGGCGCGCTGACCGCTGCCGCCGTGCCGCTGGTCACCTCCATGATCACGGCTGCGGCGTCCCGCGGACAGGATCTTGACGGATTCGTCATGGACTTTGTATATCCCTCGATCAAGGGTCCGTCAATCACAGGCAGGCGCGTCATCCTGCTCGATTCCTGGCTGTCCGAAAAATCCTATGTGCAGACTTCGTCGTTGGTCACATTGCGCAATGGCAATGAATTGAGCCTTGATTTCGGCATCGTCGGCAATGAGGGCGCCGAGATCCTGGCCGTGGCGGCGCTCATCGGCGGGCCGTTCACAACGCTGAACGTGGTCCATCCGGTGACGGGCGAGCAGCGGGAGCTGCCGTTTATCCGCGCATACGACGAGTCGGCGCTGCGAGCCGACTGACATATCGGACGCCGCTGAAACGCCATGAGAACTCCCAATCCAATCACCGCCGCAGCCAAACGCTCCGGCGAGCCGAAATTCCGCGAAATCGGTGTTGGCCCATGGTCCGAAACCCATCCCGGTGAGCCCCGGCCGGATGATCCCGCCTCCCCGAACTATGACGCGAGGTTTGACGCGACGCTGCTTGACGAAGGCGACCGCCGCAATGTACTCGACCGATATCGCTATTGGTCGGTACGGGCCATCAAAGATGACCTCGATGCCCGTGGTCGTCATGACTTCGAAGTTGGCGTCGAGAATTGGACGCACGATTTCAACATCGGTTCCATGGTGCGCACGGCCAATGCGTTCCAGGCGCGACGGGTCCACATCGTTGGGCCGCATAAATGGAATCGCAAGGGTGCGCTTATGACCGAGCTCTACCAGCATGTGGAGCATCACCCCAGCATTGCCGAACTGGTGGATTGCTGGCATCGGCGCATCGACGGCGAAATCGCGGCAACGCGATCCGAGGCGCGGGCCGCCGCCTATCATGCGCACCGGGCCGCAACGGATGGCGACGTGGCGGCTGCGCGTCAGGCGGCCCAAGCCGTGGACGCCGCCGACGCCAGACTCGGTGAGCTCGCCGACGCCCGTGTGATCGCCCTCGACATCATTCCCGGCGCCGTGCCCATGGAAACCTACCGATTCCCGAAGCGATGCCTGCTGCTGTTCGGCGCGGAAGGCCCCGGGCTCAGCCAACAGGCATTGAAGCTCGCCGACGACGTGGTGTATATCTCCCAGTTCGGTTCGGTGCGCTCCATCAACGCCGGAGCGGCCGCCGCGGTAGCCATGCATGTGTGGATCGCCCAGCATGCCGTGCCGCGCTGAACCGCCCGGCCGGTTCGGACCCACGCATTCTCAGGAGACTCGACGCCAGGCATGCAGGTCGTGCCCGGCCATTCCGGCTGCTGGTGATGAAACGCTCGGACATCGTCCAGGACACTGCGTGGCGCCCACTCGGGGTGCCGCGCAGGACGTCCTGCCTGCCGCGCGGGACGTCCTGCCGACCGCCGCACAAGGACGCGAGATGTGAACGAGGCGTGTCACATAGACGCGATATGGTGTGAGGCATGCCTACTTTTTCACGAGAAGAAATCGTGCATTTGGGCGATCTCGCCCGAATCGCGCTCACCGATGAGGAAATCACCCGACTTCAGGGCGAACTCAACGTCATCGCAGACTCCATCAACAAGGTGCAGGAAGTCGCTTCCGACGACGTCGAACCTACCGCCAACCCCGTGCCGCTCGAGGCCTATCTGCGTCCCGACGTGCCCGCCACTCCGCTGACTCAGGAAGAGGCGCTCGCAGGTGGTCCGAAGACCGCGGACGGCATGTTCCTGGCACCGCGAATTCTGGGAAGCGAGGAGTGACAACCGTTATGACCGTGAGCAACGAAACCGCGCAGCTCGTCAAGCTGTCTGCCGTCGAGCAGGCTGCCGCCATCAGAAAGGGCGATGTCTCGTCCCGCGAGTTGGTTGAAGCGCATCTCAATGTCATTGAAGCCGCAGAGCCGTCCATCAAGGCCTTTTTGAAGGTTTCCGGTGACGTGGCCCTGGAGCAGGCCGACGCCTTCGACGCCAAGAGCGCCGATGAGAAGGCCGCTCTGCCCGAACTGGCCGGTGTGCCGGTCGCCATCAAGGACATGATCGTCACCAAGGGCATCGAAACCACCGCCGCTTCCAAGATTCTCGAAGGATGGGTGCCCCCGTATGACGCCACTGTCATCGAGAAGCTCAAGGCCGCCGGCATGCCGATTCTCGGCAAGACCAACCTCGACGAATTCGCCCAGGGATCCTCCACCGAGCATTCCGCCTATCAGACCACCCACAACCCGTGGGATACGGAACGCGTGCCGGGCGGCTCCGGCGGCGGTTCGGCTTCCGCGGTCGCCGCGTTCGAGGCCCCGCTGGCTCTGGGCACCGATACCGGTGGCTCGATTCGCCAGCCCGGCTCGCTGACCGGCACCGTCGGTGTGAAGCCGACATATGGTGGCGTTTCCCGTTTCGGCGCCATCGCGATGGCCTCCTCACTGGATCAGATCGGCCCGGTTTCCCGTACCGTACTCGATGCCGCCTTGCTGCAGGAGATCATTGGCGGCAACGATCGCCGCGATTCCACGTCGATCCCCGAAGGACCGCGTCCCATGGCCGCCGCCGCCCGCGAAGGCCTGAAGGGCGATCTCAAGGGGCTGAAGGTCGGCCTGGTCAAGGAACTCTCCGGCGAGGGGTTCCAGCCCGGCGTCAGCCAGCGCTTCGATGAGGCCGTGGCCAAGCTCAAGGAGCTGGGCGCCGAGGTCACCGAGGTTTCCTGCCCGCACTTCCCGTACGCGTTGGGCGCCTACTACATCATCATGCCGTCCGAGGTCAGCTCCAATCTGGCCCGTTACGATGGCATGCGCTACGGCCTGCGCGTGATGCCGCCGGCGGACAAGCCGCAGACCGCCGCCAACATGATGGCCTACACTCGCGAGGCCGGCTTCGGCGACGAGGTGAAGCGTCGTATCATCTTGGGCACCTACGCGCTGTCCGCCGGCTACTACGACGCGTGGTACGGTTCCGCGCAGAAGGTCCGCACCCTGATCATCAACGATTTCAAGGCCGCCTTCGAGAAGGTCGACGTGCTGGTGTCTCCGACGTCCCCGTCCACCGCCTTCAAGTTCGGCGAGAAGATGGACGACCCCATGGCCATGTACATGAACGACATCGCCACCATTCCGGCCAATCTCGCCGGCGTGCCCGCCATGTCCATTCCGGCCGGCCTGTCCGCGGACGATCTCAGGCTGCCGGTGGGCATCCAGTTCATCGCGCCGCAGCAGCGTGACGAAGTGATGTACAAGCCCGCCGCCGCCCTCGAGGCCGCTCTTGAGGAGCAGTGGGGCGGTCCGATTTGGAACGATCTGAAGACTCCGTGGCTCGGCGAGTGACCGCACAGGAATCGGAACAAGGAATCAAAGGAAGATCATGGCTGAAAAACTCATGAAGTACTCCGAGGCCTGCAAGCAGTTCGATCCGGTGATCGGCCTCGAAACCCACGTGGAGCTGTCCACCCGCACCAAGCTGTTCTGCCCCGCCGAAGTGCATTTCGGCGGCGAACCGAACACCCAGCTCACCCCCGTGAGCCTCGGCCTGCCGGGATCGCTGCCGGTGGTGAACAAAACCGCCGTCGACTACGCGATCAAGCTGGGTCTCGCCCTGCACTGCGAAATCAACGAGTGGAGCCAGTTCGCGCGCAAGAACTACTTCTACCCGGACATGCCGCGCGATTACCAGATCTCGCAGTACGACAAGCCCACTAACGGCAACGGCTACCTGGATGTGGAACTGGAGGACGGCACGGTGTTTCGCGTGCCGATCGAACGCGCCCACATCGAGGACGACGCCGGCAAGAACACCCATGTGGGTGGCGCCGACGGGCGCATCGAGGGCGCCGATCACTCGCTGGTCGACTACAACCGCGCCGGTGTGCCGCTGATTGAGATCGTGACCAAGCCGATCGAGGGGGCGGGCGACCGCGCCCCGGAGATCGCCGGCGCCTATATGCGTGCCATTCGAGACATTGTGCGTGCGCTGAACATCTCGCATGCTCGCATGGAACAGGGCAATATGCGCGCCGATGTGAACGTTTCGCTGCGTCGTTCGTCCTCCGATCCGTATGGAACCCGTTCCGAAACCAAGAACGTGAATTCCTTCCGCGGCATCGAGAAGACCATCCAGTATGAGATCCGTCGCCAGGCCCAGATCCTGTCCGAAGGCGGAGAGATCCTGCAGGAGACCCGCCACTGGGATGAATCCGCGCAGGCGACCGCCGGCGGTCGCGTGAAGTCCGACGCTGACGACTATCGCTATTTCCCGGATCCGGATCTGGTGATGCTGCACATCACCCCGGAGCATGTCGAGGAGATCAAGGCTCAGATGCCGGAGATGCCGCGTGAACGTCGCAACCGCCTCAAGGCGGAATGGCAGCTCACCGACATTCAGATGCGCGACATTCTCAACGCCGACGCCCTTGATCTGATCGAGGAAACCGTCAAGGCCGGCGCCACCGCCGCGGGTGCCCGTAAGTGGTGGCTGGGCGAACTGAGCCGGGAGGCCAACGCCAAGGGCGTTTCGCTGGAGGAGCTGGCCATCACTCCGGCCGACGTGGCCGAAGTCGAGAAACTGATCGCCGATGGCAAGCTCAATGACAAGCTGGCCAAGCAGACCGTGACCGGCGTGCTGGCCGGCGAGGGCACCCCGTCCGAGGTCGTCGCCAAGCACGGCTACAAGATCGTCTCCGACAACGGCGCCATCGAAAAGGCCGTGGACGATGCGCTCGAAGCCAATCCCGATGTGGCCGAGAAGCTGAAGAGCGGCAATATGAAGCCCATGGGTGTGATCATCGGCGCCGTGATGAAGGCCACCCGTGGTCAGGCTGACGCCAAGGCCGTCACCAAGGTTGTGATGAGCAAGGTCAGGGGCTGAACGGTCGCTGGTCTCTGACTGACGGCAGGCGGGGCGCGGTTCTGGCATGAACGGCGTCCCGCCTTTCCGTATGGCCGGCCCCGGCTGCCTGTTCCCAGTCGATATTCAGGCGTCTGCGCTAGAATAGCCTCCGGTTTTACAACGATCCGATACGACAATCAACAATGATTCAGGGGGGAAGTGCGTATGTCGCTAACCAACGAAATCATTCCGAATATCGCCGATTCAAGGGAACTGCCGGCGAGCATCACCGTACCCGGCATTCGTGGCGAAATGGTCACGCTGCGTCCCGTGACTCTTGAGGATCTGCCACGTATGGACGAACTTGACGCCTACTACAAAGCCTCCGGCATAACCGGCAAGGATGAGGCGGCGGAACGCGCGGTGGTTCACGCATGGGTCCATCGTTCCGTGGCGTGGGAACAGGGGCAGACTCCGGCGCAGTCCGGTGTGGGGGACCCCGAGGCTCGTCGCACGATGGCCTGGGCGATGCTCACCAAAGCGGATCATGACGGTAACGACGAGTCTGATGACGAAGCCGCTGAGAATATGATCGGCATGATTTTCCTCATCGATATTGACGGATGGGGCAAGTCGGCCCGCATTCAGATCGTGCTTGGTCGCGACTACCGCGGCCGCGGCTACTCGCGCGACGCCATGCCGCGAGTGCTGACCTATGGATTCGCCCCGCAGCCGGCCGGCCTTGGGCTGCATCGCATCTGGGTGGCCGTGCCCGAAAAGAACACAAGATCCCGTTCGGTGTACCGCTCCTTGGGATTCGTGCCCGAGGGTACGTCGCGCGATGCCCTGTGGGATGACGAGAACAACAAATACATGGATCAGATCGTCATGGGCACCCTGGCCGATGAGTACGATCCTGTTGCCTCGTTGGACGCTTTTGGCCTGCATCTGATCACCGACAACCCCGGTGTACGTGAGGCGCTGGTGGCGCGTGAGCACTCCCTCGCGATTCAGCAGGGCATCATCGACGCCCTGTCCGATGGCGGGCGGACGGAGTCGGGCTTCGCCGCCGCGGCCGTCACCGCATCCGGTGATGCCGCGGGCCGTTCCCCCGAACGGTCGGTTGGGGCATCGTCGGACGCCGCTGCGGATGGCAAGGCCCCGAAGGCGCATCATCGGTCCTCCATGCCCGACGACAACGACGATGGCCGCCCCCAATCGTGGGCCTATGGTTCGGACGGCAAGTCCAAGGCGTCGAAGCAGGCCTGGTGGCGTAATCTTGGACGCAGCCGGAAGCGTGAGAGCGAGGAGCAATAGTGAGTGCCGAGGATCTCGACAATTATGAAACCGACGCCGAGCTCGCCCTGTATCGCGAGTATCGCGACGTCATCAAACTGTTCACCTACGTGGTGGAAACCGAGCGCAGGTTCTATCTGGCCAACAAGGTCGATTTCAATGTGCGTTCCGCCGGGCAGGACGTCTATTTCGATGTGCAGCTGACCGACGCCTGGGTGTGGGACGTGTACCGTTCCAGCCGTTTTGTCAAGAACGTGCGTATCGTTACATTTAAAGATGTGAATGTTGAGGAAGTGCAGCATTCCGATATCGACATCCCCGACAATATGCGTTGATGGGCCTTTTCGTCCGCTCGTCTGTACCTCGGCTTGCACGGTGGCTCGTATGGCATTTCGCGGCGGCCGGTGTGGCATTCGTGTGCATTGGCGTCGTGAAGGTAATGGCTTCGACGGATTCGTATAGTCTGATGCGGATTCATATTCATCAGGAGGACCAATGACTGACAAGCAGTCCGTAGTGATTATCGGCGGCGGCCCGGCCGGTTTGACCGCCGCATGGGAACTGATCAAGGATGGCGGCGCTGACAAGTACGACGTCACCGTGCTTGAAGAGACCGAGGCGTTCGGCGGCATTTCTCGCACCGTGCACTATAACGGCAACCGCATGGACATCGGCGGCCACCGCTTCTTTTCCAAGGACGATCGCATCATGGACTGGTGGAAGAACATTCTGCCGCTGCAGGGCGCGCCGTCCTATGACGACAAAAAGCTCGGCCGCCACCATGATTTGGAGCCCGGCGGCCCGGATCCCGAGACCACCGACGAAGTGATGCTGAAGCGTCACCGCGTGTCCCGCATTTTCTGGAACCACCGCTTCTTCGACTATCCGATTTCGCTGTCGCCCAATACCTTGAAGGCCATGGGCTTCAAACTGACGATGGTGGCCGGTTTCTCGTACCTCAAGTCCATGGTGCACAAGCTGCCCGAGACGAATCTTGAGAACTTCTACATCAACCGCTTCGGCCGCAAGCTCTATTCGATGTTCTTCGAGGGCTATACCGAGAAGCTGTGGGGCCGTCACCCCTCCGAGATCTCCGCGGATTGGGGCGCCCAGCGCGTGAAGGGCCTGTCGATTCTGGGCGTGCTCAAGAACGCGTTCGCGAAGCTTCTGCCCAAGAAGCGTTCCAATGCCGAGGTCGAGACCTCGCTGATCGAGGAATTCTGGTATCCCAAATACGGCCCGGGACAGCTGTGGGAAACCGTTGAGAAGAACTGCGTGAACGCCGGCGTCAAGGTCATCACCAACGCCAAGGTCGTTGAAATCGACCAGGCCGAGGGCAGGATCAGCAATGTCGTGTACGTCGACAAGGACGGCAACCGTGTGACGCTGAACGGCGACCAGTTCATTTCGTCGATGCCGGTGAAGGATCTGGTCGAGTCGATCGACGCTTCGTCCACCCCCGCTCCGAAAGACATGACCACCATCGCCGAGGGCCTGCCGTACCGCGACTTTGTGACGGTTGGCCTGCTGGTCAAGCACCTCAAGCTGAAGAACACCACCGACATCCCCACCCTCGGCAACCCGCCGATCGTACCGGACTGCTGGATTTATGTACAGGATCCCGGATACAAGTGCGGCCGCATCCAGGTGTTCAACAACTGGAGCCCCTATCTGGTCAAGGACGTCGACAACACGGTGTGGATCGGCCTCGAATACTTCTGCGCCGAGGGTGATGATTTCTGGAACCTGAGCGACGAGGAGGCCACCAAGCTCGCCATCGACGAGCTGACCCGCATGCGCGTGATCAACGGCCCCCAGGATGTGCTCGACTCCCATCGCGAACGCGTGAAGAAGGCGTATCCGGCCTACTTCGACACCTATGACCAGATGGATGAGCTGATCGATTACCTCGACGGCTTCGGCAACCTGTACTGCGTCGGCCGCAATGGCCAGCATCGCTACAACAACATGGACCACTCCATGGCCACCGCCATCGAGGCCGTCGGCAATATCAAGAACGGCAAGACCTCGAAGCAGAACGTGTGGAAGGTCAATACCGAAAAGTCCTATCACGAGGCGAAATAACATCCGATGACGACGTAGCCGTGCGCTCGTACGGCCCGTCCGCCCAGGCGGCTATGAGCTGATCTCAGGCTCGTAGCCGCTTTTGCATGCTGACGCGATCCGGCCGTTTGCATTGGTCGTTATGGCGTTGTATGGTTAACACCGTTCGGTTACGCTGCGCAAGCGTCCGGCGTTCGAGACGGGTCCCCGTCGAATTCATGCTTATATGCCATATGCCCCGCGTTATGCGTGGTGGGCAGAGGCCAAGGAAAGGCATTATCACTGTGGCAACCAGCCAAAATTTAGAGGATATGAAGCTGCCTGAGCTCAAGGAGCTCGCCAAGCAGATGGGTCTGCGCGGCACATCGACCATGCGCAAACCGGCACTGATAGCCACCATTCAGGCCGCCCGTTCCGGAGGCGAGGCGCCCGCCGGCGTCACCGTGCGCGCCCCCAAGACCGATCAGAAGCCCGCCCAGAAGGCTGGGCAGCAGCCCTCCTCATCTGATGATCTTACCGGTTTTGCCGCCGTCGACGTCAAAGAGGACGAGCATCGCCCCGAGACGTCGAAGTCGACGGAAACCGCCGAGAGCCCCGCCCGACAGGCCGTTCCCGCCGACAAGGGCGACGATCAGCGCATCGGCGAGAATGAGTCTCGTCGACGTCCGCGCCGCAAGTCCATCGAGTTGGACATCGATCTGCCCGGCCGCGATGACGACCGGAAGCGTCGCGTGGTTCGCCGCGGCAACAAGCCGCTGGAGGATTCCGGCAAACGCGAGGCCAAGGCGCCGGGCGACCTGTTTGAAGTGCTGGGTATTGACGAGGGGCCCGCGCGGCAGTCGCGCAAGGATCATGTCGCCGGCGATGAGCCGCTGCAGCTGCCCCGCCGCCGACGCCGCAATCAGGATGCCGAGCCGCGCGAGAACGAACACGGCAATGTTCGCGACTTGGATGACATTCTCGCCGCGCTGCCGTCGCGTACAGGCGATGAGGAGAGCGAGTTCCGCCATGCGCGTCGCGACCGCGCCAACCGCAGCGATCGCGAGGATCGCCGTGAGCGTTCCAACCGTCGTGATCGTCGTGATCGCGAGGATCGCCGTATTCGCGAGGATCGCGACTACGACCGCGAAGAGTCCTCTTCGCAGTCGGCGCAAGACGACCTGGTCCCGGTGGCCGGCATCGTCGACGTGCTTGATTCCTATGCGTTTGTGCGTACTTCCGGCTATCTACCCGGTCCGAACGACGTGTACATTTCGATGGGCCAGGTCAAGAAGTACGGCCTGCGCAAGGGCGATGCCGTGCATGGGGCCATTCGCGCGCCGCGCGAGAACGAACGCCGCAACCAGCGTCAGAAGTTCGTGCCGCTGCAGTCCATCGATTCGATTAACGGCATGAGCGTGGAAGAGGCGCGCAACCGCCCTCAATTCGCCAAGCTCACCCCGCTGTACCCGCAGGAGCGCCTGAAGCAGGAGACCACTGCGAATAAGATCACCGGTCGCATCATGGATATCGTCTCCCCGATCGGCAAGGGGCAGCGTGGTTTGATCGTCTCCCCCCCGAAGGCCGGCAAGACCATCACGCTGCAGAACATCGCCAATGCCATCACCACCAACAATCCCGAAGTGCACCTGATGGTGGTGCTGGTGGACGAGCGCCCCGAAGAGGTCACCGACATGGAGCGCACGGTTCAGGGCGAGGTGATCTCCTCCACTTTCGATCGTCCCGCCTCCGACCACACCACCGTCGCCGAGCTGGCCATTGAGCGCGCGAAGCGTCTGGTGGAACTCGGTCAGGATGTTGTGGTGCTGCTTGATTCCATGACCCGTCTGGCCCGCGCGTACAATATCGCCGCGCCGGCTTCCGGGCGCATCCTCTCCGGCGGCGTGGACGCCCAGGCGCTCTATCCGCCCAAGAAGTTCTTTGGCGCCGCCCGCAACATCGAAAACGGCGGATCCCTGACAATTATCTCGTCCGCGCTGGTGGAAACCGGTTCCAAGATGGACGAGGTGATCTTCGAGGAGTTCAAGGGAACCGGCAACATGGAGCTGCGTCTTAGCCGCGAGCTGGCGGACAAGCGTCTCTTCCCGGCCATCGACATCAACGCGTCCGGTACCCGTCGCGAGGAGCTGATCACTCCGCCCGCCGAATTGGCCGTGATCTACGGGCTGCGTCGCGCGCTGGGCGGTATGGAGCCCGAGCAGGCGTATCAGACCTTGGTGCCGCGTTTGAAGAAGACCGCAACGAATCGAGACTTCCTCGCAGCCATTACGTCCACGCTGCCGCAAAACAAGTAGCCGGCGTTCAAGTGATTCCGTAGGGTTTCACGGCGAGGGCGAATATGACGCAAACTGCGGGTCGGGTTCCGAACGGGAACCGGCCCGCGGTATCGTAGAGGCATGAGCGAAACGACGAAAAGCCCTGAAGAAGGTGGCGATTGGCGGAACTCCACCATTGATGCCGCGCAAGCGGCCGAACATCCCGAGGTGGCCGAAGCAGTGGCGAAGATCAAGGCGTTGCGCCAGTCCATCGACAATGTCGATATGGCTGTGATCGCCCTGTTGGCTGAGCGTTTCAAATACACGTCGCAGGTGGGGGTGCTGAAGGCGAGGTCCGGTTTCGCCCCCGCCGATTACAAGCGTGAGGACTATCAGATCGAACGGTTGCGGCGGTTGGCCATCGATGCCGGATTGGATCCGGAGATCGCCGAAATGTATCGCGAGTTCGTGGTCACCGAGGCGAAAAAGCGCCACCAGCGCATCGCCGATGCCGGCGGTGATCCCGGCGTACTCGATGTGTTCGCCTGATGTGTCGGCGACATGGGTGGGGAAAGGTGATATGGCAGCGGTCCGGCGGTTGGCGCATATATGCGTGGACGGTGTGGTTGCGGCGGCATGCGTGGGGCTGCTGATAAGCGTTCCCTCGGGCGGCTATGTCCGTGACGCTCGGACGGTTGCGGCTTCCCTCGCCGCGTTGAACGCCGAGGACACCGCATCGTACGACAAAACGCAACAGGTGTATGCATGGCTGACTCATCGCAATCAAGGTGCGTGGATCGTGAGGAATGTGTTTTCGGTGAACAGCCCGGGAACCATCGTCGACTATGGTGCCGCATCCGGCGGCGCGGCCATTGCCACGGAGGAATCGCGCCGCATCGAGGCCTTGCGGCCAGGGGAGCTGTCCACGCAAACCGTGGTGCGGCCCGGGGGCAAGGAGTTGCCATGGACAATCGATGTGCGGTATAGCCTTGACGGTCCGGATGCCAGCGAGCGTTCGATTGTCGGGGCGGACGGATTGGTGGGCGTGCATGTCAGCGTCGCCCCCAATCCGGTGGCGGACAGCCGGTATGGGCATGACGCGATGCCCTTGGTCGCCTTCACCGTGCCCAAAGACGCGGCTTCGAGTGTTGCCGTGCCAGGCGGAAGGGCTTTGGTCACCGATGATGGCGACCGGTATCTTGTGACGGCATTAGGCGCGGCCGGGCAATCCAATACGTGGGATTGCTATGTGACCGCCACGGCTTTCCGCATGGGCAAGCTGATTGTAGCGGCCGTGCCCGCTGATCGGCAATCCGATGGGCGGGAGGTTGACGCCGCCGCGTTGCGCGACCGGTTCTTGTCGTTGGCCGTCGGTGCGGGCCAGTTGACCGCCTCGGCGGCTGACGGTACGGAGAACGGTGACGCCGACGCCAACGCCGAACGGTACGCGAGTCTGCTCGACGAACTCGCGTCGAAGCGAGATGAGGAACGGGCCGCTGCGGCGCAGGACATCGAGACGACGCATGCCGCGTATGCGCGTCAGTTCGGCGTGTATATCGATCGGTATGTGCACTCGTATGCCGCGCATATGACCATGCCAGCGGGACGGAGGACGCAGATGGGCGCCCTGATCGGCATGACCGGGGAACTGACCGGCGATACGCCGCTGGCCGCGTCCGTCACCGACTTGGCGAATGCGGTGAATGACATGAGCGCCGCCCATGAGCATGAAGGCGCCGCCGATGTGCTGGACACCGTACTCGATGCCATTCGCCGGAATGGTCTTTCCGGGCTTGCGGCGAATCTCAAAGACAGGCAGATCAAGGAACTGTCGGTGGGCAAAACGCGATATGCCGATGGGCAAAGTCAGCTCGCCAATGCGATGATTTCCTTTTCCATGGCCTATACCGATGCTTTTACCGGCTATATTGACCAGGGGTCGGACGTAGTGGCCGCCGTTGGCCAAACCAATGCCGCATTCGGCGACGGCGCGGCGGCGGGGCGATATACGTCGGGGATTTCCACTGCGTTGAGCACCATGGCCAATGCCTCGCGGCATACCGGTATGGCAAATATGCTTGGGGAAGCCATCGAGCGCATTGAAGCGGCCGAGCAGTCGGGGCATGGCGACCAAACCGTGCGGGAGGGTGCCGGCGGAGACTCTCGGGGCGACGACTCCGCGACCAATGGTAGGAGCGCACGGCAGGACGGTATTGCCGCGATGCCGATTTCCGGTGCCGTGCAGCCACAAGATGAGACCCGGTCGCTCAGCGAAGGATCGGGTGATAGTAGCACCCAGATCGCTTCGCTGAGAGATTGCGGAAGCGATCTGCAGGCGGCGGCAAACGCGTTGCTGCCCGCCGGCGCGCAGCCTTCCGACATCGTTCGTGAGGCCCTTGCCGCCAGCGCGGCCCGAGTGGATGGCGTCGCCGACAGTGCGGCCGGCGCCGTCGGCGACGTGGTGTCACCCGATAACAGGCATACCCGCGCGGCGAGTTTCCTTATAGCGTTGCCCGAGGTGGGGGATGCCGACGCCATTGCCGTCCAGCAGGGCAGCGCTCATGCCGCCGAATCGCAGATTCCGGGATTGGGCGCGATTGTAGGCAAATTCATGGGCTGAGATGGCGATGCATCGTCCTCTTTTTATACGAAATGGCCGGTCCCATATGTGATGGGACCGGCCATTTCATTTGGCGCGGTTTTCACGGGTTGCGAAAACCGGGTCGTCAGGCGGTCTGACGGGGCTTCTTCTTCGCCGGCGGTTCGCCCAGCTCGCTGGATTCGATGTCGATCGTCTCATCCGAGGCCTCGTCATCGGCGGCAGCCTCTTCGGCATGCTTCTCCACCAGATCGAACTTGCCGACGACGCGTCCGGCCTGCGCGATGTCATCCATGGCGGAACGAATCGCTTCGGCGCCATTGTGCGCGGCGGACAGCACCACCGACAGGATCGGAGTCTTCATGGAGACCTTGGCCTCGGACTTGATCTTGCGCAGCTGCTCCACGGCCTTGCCTGCCCAGGCGAGGGTGTCGGGGGAGACGCCCATGGCGGCCGCGGCATACCGCTCCGGAGTCGGCCAGGCGGCATGGTGCACGGAACCGGAGCCTGCGTGCATCCAGCTCCACACCTCTTCGGTGGCATACGGCAGATAGGGCGCGAGCAGACGGGCGAAGGCGTCAAGACCCAGCCCCAGCGCGGTGCGCGCGGACTTCACGGCCTTGTCGCTCGGCACCTTGCCATGTTCGTCCGGGGTGCCGTAGGCGCGGTTCTTGACGAGCTCGATGTAGTCGTCGCAGAACTGCCAGAAGAAGGACTCGATGACCTCCAGAGCCTTGGAATGCTCATAGGATTCGAGGTTGTCGGTGGCCTGGCGGATGACCACGGCGAGCTTGGCCATGGCGGCGCGGTCAAGCGGTTCGGTGACGTCGGCTGGATTCCAGGTGGCGGTGGCGGGCGAGCCCACATGATGGTTCTCGTCCTCGCGGCCGATGGCCAGGGCGAACTTGGTGGCGTTCAGCAGCTTGATGGCCAAACGGCGTCCGATCTTCATCTGACCCACATCGTACGTGGCGTCGAGGCCCAGGCGGGCTGCGGCGGCCCAGTAGCGCACGGCGTCGGCGCCGAATTTCTCGATCGGCTCCTTCGGCACCACGACGTTGCCCTTGGACTTCGACATCTTCTTGTGGTCGGGGTCGAGAATCCATCCGGACAGCGTGGTGTTGGACCACGGCAGGCACTGGTTCTCCAGATGGGCGCGATCGATGCTGCTGAACAGCCAGGTGCGGATGATGTCCTGTCCCTGCGGGCGCAGATCCATCGGGAAGGTGGCCTTGAACAGCGCCTTGGACTCCTCGTCCGGCTCGGCCCAATGGGTGACGATCTGCGGGGTCAGCGACGAGGTGGCCCACGTGTCCATAATGTCTTTTTCGGCGGTGAAACCGTTCGGCTGGTCACGCTGGTCCGCGGTGTAGCCGGCCGGCACGTCGATGGTCGGATCGATCGGCAGCACGTCCTCGGACGGGGTGATCGGGTGATCGTAGTCTGGCTCGCCGTTCTCGTCCAGCGGGTACCACAGAGGGAAGGGCACGCCGAAGAAGCGCTGACGGGAGATCAGCCAATCGCCGTTCAGTCCGTGCACCCAGTTCTCGTAGCGCACGCGCATGAAGTCGGGGTGGAAGTTGAGCTCCTTGCCGCGCTGGATCAGCTCGGCGTTCAGCTTGGGGTCGGTGCCGCCGTTCCTGAGGTACCACTGGCGGGAGGTGACGATCTCGAGCGGCTTGTCACCCTTCTCGTAGAAGTTCGTCATACGCTTGGTCGGCGTCGGCTCGCCGTCCAGATCGCCGGATTCGCGCAGATGGTCGACGATGATCTTGCGGGCGGAGAACGTGGTCTTGCCTTCGGTCTCCTCGAAGATCTTCCTGCCGTTCTCGTCCTCGATCCAATCCGGCACGGTCATGATGATGCGGCCGTTGCGCTGGATGATCGGACGGGTGGGCAGCTTGAGATCACGCCACCATTCCACGTCGGTGACGTCGCCGAAGGTGCAGCACATGGCGATGCCGGCGCCCTTGTCCATTTCGGCGGCCGGATGGGCCAGAATCGGCACCTTGACCTTGAACAGCGGGGAGTAGACGTACTGGCCGAAATAGGGCTTGTATCGGTCGTCATCCGGGTTGGCGATCAACGAGGTGCAGGCCGCCAGCAGCTCCGGGCGGGTGGTTTCGATGTAGATCGGGGTGCCGTCCTCAAAGCGGAAGGCCAGCTTGTGGTAGAAGCCCGGGTATTCGCGGCTTTCGAGCTCGGCCTGGGCCACGGCGGTCTGGAACGTCACGTCCCACAGGCCGGGGGCGTCCTGCTGATAGGCCTCGCCGCGGGCGAGGTTGCGCAGGAAGGCCTTCTGGGCCACGCGCCGCGGATGCTCGCCAATGGTGTGGTAGGTTTGCGACCAGTCGATCGACAGGCCCAGCTTGCGCCACAGCGCCTCGAACTGCTGCTCGTCGCGTGCGGTGAGTTTTTCGCACAGTTCGATGAAGTTCTTGCGGGAGATCGGGACCTGATCCCTGGCGTCGATCTTCTTGCCGTCGGTGCCTTCGAACGGGGGCTTGAAATCGGGGTCGTACGGCAGTGAGACGTCCACTCGCACGCCGTAGTAGTTCTGCACGCGGCGCTCGGTGGGCAGGCCGTTGTCATCCCAGCCCATCGGATAGAACACGTCGTAGCCGCGCATGCGCTTGTAGCGCGCGATGACGTCGGTGTGGGTGTACGAGAACACATGCCCCACATGCAGCGAGCCGGAGACGGTGGGCGGCGGGGTGTCGATGGAATAGACGGCCTTGCGGTCGCGGGTGTTGTTGAATTTGTAGGTGCCCTCTTTGTCCCAAGTGGCGCGCCACTTGTCTTCGAGGCCTTCCACGCCCACCTTGTCGGGCAGCGCGGTCAGATTGGCATTGATGATGCCCTCTTCTTGCTGATCAGTCATAGCCGCAAGTTTAGGTAGGATCGCCGACAGTCTCCGGCGTGGCGGCCGGGGGTGCGCGAACGCCGGAAATCAGGCTTTGCCGAGCGTCTCCAGCGGCAGCGACACGTCGGGTCGGTTGAAGGTGGGAACCCCGGTCACGGTGTTGCGGTAGGCGATCCAGGGGCGCTCCACATACAGGAAATCAGCCGCCGCATTGTCGCTCAGGCGCCTGGCCAGCGTTTTCAGGCGGTCGGCGTATTCCGCGTCGTTGGTGGCGGCTCGCGCCCGCTTGGCGAATTCCTCGCCTTCGCCGTCGGTGTAGCCGAGGAACAGGGACGGGTCGGCCAGGTCGTCCACGTCGTGGCTGCCGTTCATCGCGAAAATGGTCATGTCGAAGTCATGCTGCTCGACCACGCGGGTCCGCCATGTGGCGTCGTCGATGACCTCCACCCGTACGCCCAGGTCGAGCTTGTTGAGATCGTTGGCGATCATATCCGCGATATGCGCGTATTCGGTCGGTACCACCAGGCGTTTGGTCTCCTTGGTGAACACGGGGATGAAATAGGCGGTGGTGCGGTACGCCCGTTGGAAGTCGTAGGGGAACAGCCCCGTCAGATCCTCATACCCGGGGTCGAGTGACGAGATCGGTCCGCCCAGCAGCCCCGCGGCCCCCTGGTCGTCGACGATCGCCTGATGGTTGATGGCGTAGCGGACGCCCTGACGCATGCGGGCTTCGGAGAACATCGAATCGGATCGGCCGTTGAAGCCGAGCAGCACCTTTCTGGTGGAGTCGACCTGCTGGAGGGTGATGTCGCTGTGGGAACGCAGCATGTCCAAGGTGCCGGGGGCCGCTTCGACGATCAGGTCGGTCTCCCCCTTGGCCATGGCGGTTGCGGCGAGATTGGCGTCGGCGAAATAGTTCAGGGTGATGGTGTGGCTGCGTGCGGCCGCCGAGGTGTTCCAATAGTTGGCGTTGCGCTGCAATGTCAGGGATTTGCCCGCTTCGAAGGATTTGACGCTGAACGGTCCCGATCCGAGAGAGTGGGTGGCATAGTCGACGTTCGCCCGGGTGTCGTAGACGATGCCGGGGCGGCCGGACAGCAGCCACGGCAGATCGGGGTTGGGTTTGCTGAGCGTGATGACGACCGTGTCGGCGCCGGTGCCGGATACGGATGACAGGCCGTCGAGTTTGTCGGTGCCCGCATAGTTGTTCTGCACGCTTCGCCGCAGCGAGTCGACCACGTCAGTGGCGTCGAGCGTGTCTCCGTTGGCGAAGTGCATGGCGCCATTGAGCTGGAAGGTGTAGGTCAGGCCGTCGTCGGAAATACTCCAGGACGATGCGATGCCGGGGGCGACGCCATTGTCGGTGGTGCGTTTGAGCAGGGTTTCGTAGACGTTGCCCAGCAACGCCTGGTCAAGCGCGGTGGAGGAGTCGGTGCGGATGTCCAGGGACTGCGGCGCCTCGCCCGTAATCGCCAAGGTGAGCTTGGATCCGTTTGCGTCGCCCAGATCGCCGATGAACCCGCCGTCGTCCAGGCCATCGCGGTGGAGATAGGCCCAACCTCCCCAGACCAAGCCGCACAGTATGGCGGCGGTGAGGGCGAACACGAGGAATGACCGCATGCCCGTTGACGGGGATTTGCGTGCATGCGCGCGAGATCTTGCCATACTTTTACAGTCTAACGAGCGCAATGACGTGCGGCGGCGGCCATCGCGCTATCCGGCTGACGGGCAGGTGCCGGCCAGCGGGCAGCGAGCGCAGTCGGGGGTGCGCGCGTGGCAGGTCGCGCGGCCGTGCAGGATGAGGCGGTGAGACAGATTCGTCCACTCATTGGGCGGGAAGATTCCGCATAATTCGCGCTCGATGCGCGTCGGATCAAGGCCCGTCGGTTTGTTCCAATCCGACCGCCAGCGAAGACGACCGGTGACGCGGATCACATGGGTGTCCACCGGCAGGCCTGGTACGCCGAATGCGTTGCCGAGCACCACATTCGCGGTTTTCCGGCCGACGCCGGGCAGCGTGGTCAGTTCGTCCATGGTGTCGGGGACCTGGCCGCCGAACCGTTCCGTCAGGGCTTGGGACAGCCCGATGAGGTGTCTGGTCTTCGACCGGTAGAAGCCGAGCGGATGAATGATGCCCTCGAGCGTTTCGGGATTGGCGGCGGCGAGGGACGCTGCGTCCGGGTAGGCGGCGAAAAGCTCGGGAGTGACGGTGTTGACCCGTTTGTCAGTGGTTTGCGCGGACAGCACCGTGGCGATGAGCAGCTGCCATGGCGTGGAAAAGTTCAGCGCGCATGCCGGATGGGGGAATTCCTCGCATAGCAGGGCGTATTCATCGTGGATGCGCGAAAGCCGTGCGGCCTTGCTCTCGCGGGGCATCAGGACTGGCCGTTCGCATCGGCCCCGGGAGCGGCCGGTTGCGGGGCGTTGGCGTTGGCATTGGTGGCGGCGGCGTCGAGGCCACTGAGTCCATGAGCGCCGGCCGAGGCCTGCGCGCGCGCCTCGCCATCCTGCTGTTCGTCTTCGGGCGGGTCGAAACGGTAGCCGACGTTGCGCACCGTGCCGATGAGATGCTCGTATTCGCCGCCGAGCTTGGCACGGAGACGGCGGATGTGCACATCGACCGTGCGAGTGCCGCCGTAGTAGTCGTACCCCCAAACCTCCTGCAGCAGCTGGGCGCGGGTGAAGACGCGGCCAGGATGCTGAACCAGATATTTGAGCAGCTCGAATTCCTTGTAGGCCAAGTCGATCGGATGGCCGTGCAGCGAAGCGGTGTACCCATTGGTGTCCACCACCAAGTCGCCGGAGCGGATCTGGCCATCTTCGGCGTCGACCCTGGTGTTGGCGGGTGTCGTGACACCCGTGATGGCGGACGTGTACTGCGTGCCGCGTTCGGAAACCAGACGAAGACGCGCCTCGACCTCGGCGGGGGAGGCGGTGGATACCACCACGTCGGCCACGCCCCATTCGGAGGTGACCACGGTGAAGCCGCCTTCGGTGAGAATCAGCACGATCGGCGTGGACAGGCCGGAGGCATGGATCAGACGGCACAGGGTTTTGGCGGAAGCCAGATCATCCCGCGCATCGAGAAACAGAATCGTGTTCTCCGGCATCTTCACCAGGGAGGCGGCGTCCATGGGCAGCACGCGCACGCGGTGCGACAGCAAAGCGAGGGATGGCAGTACGGATGCCGGGTCGCTTGCAACCGTCATCAGTGTCAAATCCGTCACGGTATCCCCTTTTGCTGCTATCTGGTTTGCCTTGCCACCACTGGTTCCAGTGTAGCGTTACAGCGTAACCCCTGGTTAATTTGTAATTGTTGTTGTGGACACATGGCCGTACAGTATGGGAATGTGGGACAAACAAGCGTGGATACAGCGAAGTCGGACCAATCGTCGCGCACCGATGGCGGTCGCAGGGCCTCTGGCGCGGTGGATACCAGTGATGCGGGCGGCGGCGTCGGCAACGTCGGCGGCGGCACACTGGTTGCGGCGCAGGTGTCGGCGTATCTGCTGCTGGGCGTATGCGGCCTGCTGCCGACGGTATGCGGTTTGCGGTTCGACACCGCGTTCGCTCCGGGGACCCTGCTGCCGGTGCTGGGGGCCGCCATACTGGTAAGCGTCTATCACATGGTGTGGCCGTTTCGCGGCCTGCCGGGCCTGGGACGGTTCTCCTGGCTGCTGTCGTGGGCGTTGGGGCTTGTTTCCATCCTGTTCGGCTGGCGCGTGCTGGCGACCGGCGATCGGTACGTCACCTTCCGGAGCGCCTCCGTGCTGTGGGCGTGCGCATTCGGCGTGCTGATGACGGTGCTGGTTGTCGTCGGGTTCGGACGGCAGATGCTGCGTCGCGACAGAAGCCACCTCATCATTACGTTTTCGCGTTGCATTATCAGCGGCGTCGGCTCGGCCGCGGCCGGCGGCTGGTGTTTTCTGCCCTTCCTGTTCGTCGAAGGCGGCGAGGCGTATGAACGCGGCCTGGCGTGCCAGTATGCGCTCACCATGGTGATCGTGATCGCGATGGCGGTGTCGATCAGCCTGATCGGCGTGCTGTGGCGGGGCGACATGGAATTGACCGCGCCGAGAACATGGGTCGGTCTTGCTTTGCTGCCGGTGATGTTTGCGGGACTGCCGGTGTTCCTCGGCGCGCTCGCCTGGATGTTCCCGCTGAATTGGTAGGCGCTAGAACGGCAGCCATCCCATGTGCTCGCAGAGCACTTTGGCGCCGATGATGATCAGGACCAGTCCGCCCGCGATCTGGGAGGGCTTCTGCCATCGGGCGCCGAACGCGTGGCCGAGGTAGAGCCCGGCCGCCGACAGCATTGCGGTGATCACGCCGATGGAAGCGACCTGCATCGTCAGATTCGTGCTCATAAAGGCGAAGCTCACGCCCATGGCGAAGGCGTCAATCGAGCATGCGACGGCAAGCGGCAGCATGTGCCTCCAATCGAATTGCGGGGTCTCCCGGGCGTTTTCCTCGTCCTCCTCAAATGCCTCGTGGATCATGTTGCCGCCGATGAG
Organism: Bifidobacterium sp. UBA744; assembly: GCA_002298605.1. Classification (GTDB taxonomy): domain Bacteria; phylum Actinomycetota; class Actinomycetes; order Actinomycetales; family Bifidobacteriaceae; genus Bifidobacterium. The sequence continues at coordinate 25,037 of DBKS01000047.1, forward strand.
CGCCAGCAGGCCGAAGATGATCCAATGGTCGAATGCGGTGACGTATGAGGCGAAGGTCGAGGCGGCGAAATATCCCAATATCGGAAACAGCGCCTGGAATCCGCCGAACCACAGGGCGATGTCCGCGGCATCCCTGAGCCGGACGCGGGAGACGGTCAGGCCCTTGCCGATTGAGACGGCGAAGGCGTCCATGGCCATGGAAACGGAAATGAGCAGCGTTTGAAGAATGCTAGCGATCATAGTGGTGAAAATGCTGTTGTGCGGGGCTCCTGCGTCCGGAACGTAAAAACGCGACGGTCAAGGCATGGCCGTCGCGTTTGATGCCAGACTCAGATCGTGCTGGCTGATGGGCTCACTTGCCTTCGGAGTCGGCGAGACGCTGACGAGCCTCGGCGATCTCCTTCTCGGCGGCTTCCACGCCGGTCCAGTAGTCGCCGGGCTTGACCTCCTTGCCCGGCTCCAGGGCCTTGTACTGCTCGAAGAAGTGCTTGATTTCGGCCTTGTGGTACTCGTTGACGTCGTCGACGTCCTTGATGTCGTCGAAGCGCACGTCGGCCGGCACGCACAGGATCTTGTCGTCGCCGCCGGCCTCGTCGACCATGTGGTACAGGCCCACGGCGCGGCACTCGACCACGCAGCCCGGGAACA
>DBKS01000024.1:0-3791 GCA_002298605.1 Bifidobacterium sp. UBA744
CACCTTTGTTTCCTCACCGCCATGCACCGTCACATAGAAGGTTGGCGGATTGGCGGAATCGAGGTACAGGCTGGAGGATGATTCCGTGAGCTTGTAATCGCCCGGCTTGAGGTTCTCCACTTTGAAGCGGCCGGGACTCGAGTCACTGTCGTTTTCGCCATTGTTCTTGGTATTGTCCGTGATGTCGCAGCCGCCCGACTTCGAGCAGGGGCTCCAACCCGTGGAGTCGCCGGTCACCTTGCCAACCGGCTCCAGATGCCATGTCGTGCCGGCAAGATCGTAGTCTTGGTCGTCCTCGGTTTTCGATCCGTCGACCTTCCGCCATACCAGCGAGCCTGACTGTTGCTTATTGACTATCGGAACGTCAAGCGACGAACTGTCTGAATCATCGAACTTGCATACCGGCCCGCCATCGAACTTGCACCGGATAGTCCACCGCTCTTCTGCTTTCTGATAGCCCTCCGGAGCTTCGGCTTCCGTCAGGTAATAAACTCGCTCGCTCCCACCGTATGGAACGCCCAGTCGGACCGTGACCTGCCCATCAGCAGGATCGACATCGTTCTCGCCATTGTCGACAACGGTTATCGGGGTATTCCCGCCTTCCACAGTCCACTTGGAACCGGCCAACGGTTCGTTATCACCATCCACCTTCTTCCAGGAGACTGTAGTGGAATACTGATCGGCAAGGGTTGCCTTCCACCACCAGGATTGGCTGTTCAGTACAAACGTCTGAGGTTCCACTACCGTGAACCCGTCCGGCGCCTTCGTTTCGATCAGGGTGTATTTGCCCCACGCCAGGCCGGTCACTTTGAATCCGCCGACTTCAGTCCCGTCATACTCGTTGTTTTCTAAGTCTGTTACGTTGATGCTCGGAGTGTCGGCCGGGCATGCCTTGTCCGCGCCGCCGCCGGCATCCTGATCGCAGGGGCCCACCAGCTTCCATTCGGAGCCGCTCAAACCACGACTCTCGCCCTCCGAAACCTTCATCCATTCAATCCAGCCTTCACTTTGTTTGTTCACAATGCCGTTCAGCGATATCTCAGTCGAGGAACCGTCGCTGCCGATCGTGAACTCAATGGACTGGTCCAACTTCTGATACCCCTGCGGGGCTTTGGTTTCGGTGAGCTGATACGTGCCGGGCTTCAGGCCGCTGACTTTGAAATAGCCTTCGCGGTCGTCGTCATCCCACTGCGCGGCGTTGTCGTCCTTGTTCTCAGGGGTCTTGTCGATCACTGTAATATCGTCGATCCTGTTGAACCTGTCAGTGCCCGTGATCACCCATTCCGACCCGCCGAGCACTTTGGAGGTGTTGCTCGCATCGACCTTGCGCCACGTCACCGAACCCGGGTACCGCATATTGACGATCCCATTGCCATTGTTGAACCACACGATGGTATTGGCTATGGCCTTCGCGGTGTATTCTGTCGAATCCAGTTGGTATCCGTCGGGAGCCTTCGTCTCCTTCAGCGTGTACGTAACACCAGGCTTCACATCCTTGAACTGCAGGTACCCCGGACGCGCGTCGGCGTCGTTATCGCCATTGTCGACAACCGTAACCGTCGTTCCGTCGCCTGAAACCGTCCATTCCGAACCGGACAGCAACGCGGCGCCATCACCCGACTTCTTCCACGCCAGTACGCCGGTGTCCTTCACCCTGCAGCTAGTTTCGGCGACGCCCTTCCAGGTGAAGTTGTGATGCTCCATGCCCAAGCCCACGCCATAGGCTAGCTGATCGTAGCGCTGTTCGAGCCACAGGTTGCCGCCCACGAGCAGACGCCCGTTCGTGGACTGCGCGATCGTGACGTCTGTGGCATAGGCGGCGAGGATGCTGCCCGGCAGGGACGCCTCCACATCGCCGTGGCCCTGCTCCGATTGCGGCGGCACCGCCTTGTTGTACACGAGGGTCCGCCAGCCATCGGTGTTGCCCACGAAGAGATTGCCCCGCTGCTGCCCGAAATTCCACATGATCGAGCTTTCCGCCGTCACCAGCTGCTTCTGGACGCTCTCGGATTCGAAGTACTGGTGGGCGACCTGCGTGCCGTTCCACCACAGACGCCAACCCGCATGAACCGTCAGATCCGCCCCGTCGTCGTCGGTACCGGTGACGTTGATCAGCACGGATGCCCCCTCGGGTATGTTCTCGAAGCGCATGCTCACGCCCGTCCAGTTGTTCTTGGCAACCTCTTTGTTCACTTCGCCCATGTCGACCGTGAACACCTGCAGGGTGTGCGTCGCGTCGCCATCGCCCGTGAACGTCAGCATGCCCTCGTTGCTGAGATCCAGCTTGGTCTCACGCTGCCAGGCGCCGGTTTTCGGGTTGTACCACTTGCCGTTGCCGTTGCTCGGATGTCCGGCCTGTGCGCCGGACAGCGGGCCGTCGTTGCCCTTGATCCAGAAATCGCTGTCCTTCGGCGCCGCGGACACCTTGGGCGATTGGGCGAAGTACACATTGTCGTAGACGATGCCCTCCTTGGGCGTGGTGCCCGAGAAGGTTGCCGACAATTCCTTGATCTTCGAGGCATAACCGTTGTAGTCCACACCGTTCACGCCTCTCAGGGCCTCTTGTTTGCCCATCCCCTTCTTCAGCGTGTTCGCGCTCACATTGAGCATGCTCCACTTGCCACCTGTTTCGGCGACTATGCCGACGCTGCCACCGACCTGTGCCGTCAGGTTCGTGCCATTCAAGCTAAAGCTGTTGTTCTTCGACTTCACGTCACCGCCGATGGCCAGCGCAACGCCATCAGGCGTACTGCCCGCTCCCCATGCGCTGCCGGCCAAGCTGAGGGCCCGGCCGTACGGCTTGTTGCCGATGATGCCGATCGCGCTGCCGTCGATGACGGTTCGGCCTTCCAATTCGACCGCGCTGGTGGCTTCCCTGGGGTATCCGTCCGACCCCAGACCGCCGCTGCCGCCATAGAGATTGCCGCCCACATATGTGGAGATTCCGTTCTCCACGATATTCGCGCTGTTCCACGAGGACGCCTCCACCGGGCACGAATCCGACATCACGGCCTTCGACGCGCGCGACGCATACATGCGCAGATACGCTTCGCCGGATTGATCCAACTGCGATCCCTGCGCCTCGGCATCCGCATCCGCCGTCGCATCGACCGGCTCCAACGCGGAGCTCATGGGCACCGGCAGACATACCGCCAGCACCACCAAGGTGCCCAGCAGCCTCCTCCAACGAATGCCAGCACGTTTAGCCACGCCTGCGCGAACCAGACGAGATCCCCATCTCTTTCCCAACATGGGCGGTCCTTTCCTCCCAAGGCATCCGCATCAACTTCGATGCATCAGCCAAGCCTCATCGCTCGTAAGCCAAGTATACCCCCTTCAAAGACTTAGGGGGTATATGACGGGGGTTCTGCGGGAGGAGCCGTCCGAAAAACCCATGGGACGGACGGCGGCGGCAAGCCGGGCGCTTACCACAGAGGGCGCATACAGCGCATACGATAAGGCCGCCGCCCTCGAACGAATCGAAGGCGACGGCCTGCAAACCTATCGACTGGGTCAACCCCGACGCAACCCCACGGGAATCACGTCAGGCGATCGCCCAGACGACGCTCACTGCACCTGGGTGCGGGCGATCTTGCCGTTGAAGGACTGAGCCATATCGGCGTCGGCATCCACGTTGTTGTTCCAGGAGAACATGGCGCGCAGCTTCGGGCCAACGGTCTCGAGGTGCGGGTGGCTGTACTCCTCCTGCAGCTTCTTGAACTTCGGAGCGCCGGCGGCCTGGTCGTCCATGAACTCCTTGGCGAAGGAGCCGTCCTGAATGCGCTTCAGCT
>DBKS01000024.1:3874-31999 GCA_002298605.1 Bifidobacterium sp. UBA744
ACCAACGGGCCTTGTTCAGACCACCCTCGTTCGCCAGGTCGACCAGCATCTTCAGCTCGTGGAACACCTCGAAGTAGGCGATCTCCGGCTGGTAGCCGGCCTCGGTCAGCACGTCGAAGCCGAGGTCGCACAGGTGGTTGATGCCGCCCATGAGGACGTCCTGCTCACCGAACAGATCGGTTTCGGTCTCCTCCTTGAAGGTGGTCTTGATGGCGCCGGCGCGCAGGGCGCCCAGAGCCTTGGCATACGCCAGGCACAGCGGCCAGGTCTTGCCGTCCGGATCCTGCTCGACGGCGACGACGACCGGCACGCCACGGCCGGCGGCGTACTCACGACGCACGATGTGGCCCGGGCCCTTCGGGGCGACCATGAACACCGGGTGATCCTCGGTGGGCTTGATGTAGCCGTAGTGGATGTTGAAGCCGTGGGCGAAGGCCAGGGCGGCGCCGGGCTTGAGGTTCGGCTCGATCTCGGCAGCGAACACCTTGGCCTGGAACTGATCCGGCAGAAGGATCATCACCACGTCGGCCTCGGCGGTGGCGTCGGCCACGGACTTGACCTCGAGGCCCTGCTCCTTGGCGTACTCGACGGACTTGGAGGTGGGACGCAGGCCGACGACGACGTCGACGCCGGAATCACGCAGGTTCAGCGCGTGGGCGTGACCCTGAGAGCCGTAGCCGATGACGGCGACCTTCTTGCCGTCAAACACGGACAGATCGGCGTCCTTCTCGTACCAGATAGTTGCTGCCATGATTGGCACACTCCTTCAAATATTCGGTTGAAAACCCGTATTTCGTTGTTTCGTTTCCTAGCGGTCATACAGCTGAAGGATTTTGTCCTTGAAACCTCGACCATCATACCCGAAACATCGCCATGGCAATACTCCGGTCCATTACTCGGGAAACAACGTTCAATTATGCAAAAGCCCCGCCTCGAAGCAGGGCCGTAAGGATTTTGTCCGATGCCCTGCGTTCGTTGGCGGGGCACAGCTGTGATGCGCTATCAGTCCGCCAACGACGACGGAATAATAATTCGCTCAGGCAGCTCGAAGGCGACAACATCGGTCGCGATTGCATTGTGTGCACTGTGCAGAGCAGTCCCAGTCATCATGGCGAACCTCCTTTCGCAATAGGCGCCAGCTACGTCGTTCGCCCGGCTTTTCGCCGAACTGAGCAAGACTCTACGTCATCGCTCTCGGCACGAGACGCCGGGCATTCACTATGCGGACGCCAGCAGATGTACGCGCCATCCCGACGCCCTACCGCCTACAGGCGCATTCGGCCGCTCGCATGGCGGGACCGACCGGTCTTCGGCACGGCGGACACCAGCAGATACACGACGCCCAACAGCACGATGAACCCGGCGACTATCACAGCGGTTTTCAGCGCATTGCCACGGCTCATCATCGCGGAGGAATCTTTCGCAGACGACGAATCGGTCGAGCCGTCAGCCACACGCACCCCCGAAACCAGCAGCCGCTGTGTATTCACGCCATACGGCGTGCAGGTCAACAGCGTCACCCGATCCTCGCCGGCCACGATTTTCAGCGGCTCGACATTGTCGGGATCCACCACCTGGATGCGATCGACACGATAGTTCAGGGTTTTGCCCAGTACCGTCAGCGAAAAATCGTCACCGACGTTCATCTCGTCCAGTCGCGTGAACATCTCGGCCGACACCAGTCCTCGGTGGGCCGTGATCACCGCATGCGACGACTCGCCGCCGACCGGCAGGGACGTGCCATACAGATGCCCGGCGCCCGCAGCCAGCACCGTTGTGGATGTGCCGTGATAGATCGGCAGGCTGACGCCGATTTTGGGAATCGATACCGCGCCCATAATGCCGCCGCCCGAATCGAGCAGCGCGTTGTACTCATCATCGTCGGCCGACACGGATCCCTGGGCGTTCGAAACGGCATCCGCGTCGGTGGTGCCGTCATCGACCGCGCCGCTGCCGACGCGATGGAGTTTCAGCGCGGTATACGGATCGGCAATCGATCCAAGCTCGTCCTGCCCCTTCTCAGCGAGTCGCTGATTGTAGGCCCGGGCGGCCTCAATGGCTTCGTCGGCGGCGCCGCGCGGCATCTGGCGGGCCGCCTGCTGGGCCTGCTCCACCAGTTGCCGCTGCGAATTCTGGGCCGCATGGCGCGAAGCGATGAACCACACCGACAGTGCGAGAGCAAGGGCGATGCACAGCGCGGCGACGACAGCCGAAACTGTCGCGCCGCGCCGGGCCTTGCCTCGCATCGCGTCGACGCGATCAGCGGGCCGCGAGACGACGGCTCCTCACCGACTTGGCGGAGAAGAACACGCCCGCTCCGGCCGCCAGCGCAATCGCGGTGGCGAGCAGGCCGATGCCCATGCCTCCGGTGGACGGCAACTGGGTGACGCTGTTGACGTTGGTGACCGTCACTTGGGACTGATCGGCGACATTCACCAAATCCCACTTGGCGTCCTTGCCGAAGCTGACGGTGCCATTCTCATTGATGGTCACTTCGAAGCTCGGCTTGATCTCGCTATAGTAGCCGTCCGGCACCTCGGTTTCGGTGACGGTGTAGGTGCCTGCGGCCAATCCGGCGAAGGAGACCTTGCCGTCCTCACCCGAAACGCTCACGGAACGCGAATCGTCCACGAATCCGCCGACGCCCGGAGTGATGCGGAACTTGGCCCCCGCAAGCGCCGCCTTGGTGTCGGCGGCGATCTTCGTGAAGCCGAAGCCCTTGTAGACCTTGACCGCAGCGGAGGAGGAGGCGGTGGTCGCGGTGGCATCGGTGGCGCCGTACTTGACCACCACGCTGTTGGTGACGGTGGCGATGCCGGCCTGGTCATAGGCGTCGGAGGCGGGGTCGACGATCACGCCGGTGTAGGTCACGCGCAGAGCGGCGCCGGCGGGCAGCTTGCTGACGTTGCGCAACGCGATTTCGAAGGTCTTAGAGCCATCGCCGGTCACGTCGGAGGACGGGGCCTTGAAGTCCGAACGGGACTTCAGCGTGCGATACACGGGATTGCCCTGCTCGTCCACCTTGAGGCTGCCATCCGTATTGACGTCCTGCACTTCGACCTTCAGACCGGTGGTCGTCAGCTTCAAGCCTGCGGAAGGCGTGTCGACGAAGGTGTAGACGTAGCCGGAGTCCACTGCGGTGGACGGCGTCTTCGCCGTGATCGTATACGTGACCGTACCGTTTACGGACTGGCTCGCCTTGTCGACGGTCTTCGTCGGAGCCTCCACGCCGGCCTCGGCCTTGATGGTGGCTGAGCCCAAGGCCACGCCGTTAAGCGTCGTCTTGCTCATGTAGGTGGTGCCCACCAACATGGGCGCTCCCAGAGTGACACCGGTGTCGGTGGTGTCGGTGATGAGATACCATCCGGCGGAGGTTCCGCTCGTGCCGAAATCCAGCACCGTGGCATTGACGGCTTCGTTCACGGTCACAGTCTTGTCCGGAGTGCCCAGGTCATTGCTGCCGGCCAGTCCGTCGACGAATGCGCGGATGGCGGCGGCGTCATCGTCGGTACGCCATGTGGCCACCCAGCCCGCGGGATTGTCGGTATAGGCCTGAGGAAGCGCCTTCTCTTTGTCGGCGCCCACGCCGTCCGACTTGACGGCCGCCGCGGTGGCATGATCGGCGATGATCTTGCTGAGATCCGCATCGGTGACCAGCTCCATGGACTTGATGTCCGTTCCATCGCTTTTCACCTTGTTGAAGGAGGCGAGCTGATACGCCTTGAACGTATGCCCCTGAACGTCACCGTTCAGCGTGATCTGGTAGTTGATAGCCGCCGTGTCGCCTTCGGCCGCGGAGGCGGACCCGACGCCCAGCGCCAGGCCGCCGAACGCGAGCGCCGCGGCGGCGACGCCGGCAAGCGCACGGGTGATTGCATTGCTCTTCATATATTGTCCTTTCTCGTTGCCGGCGATGACCGCCGGCACATCGTTACCATGGGGAGGGGCGGCGGCCATGCGGGAGGAGGTGCATGGCCACCGCGTGAGGGGATGCATGCGGCTTATTTGGTTTCGTTCACCGCAAGCCAGGAAATGACCGGCTTCTGGCCGCCGGCGCCTTCGTTCGTCACCACGTATTGCACGGTGGCGGCCTTGTCCAGCGTGAAGGTCAGCTCGTGCTTGACACGGCTGTTGGTACCGGACAGCGGCACCGTGCCTTTGGCGAGCTCCGCGCCGTCAACGTTCACCGTGGCGTACATCGAGCGGTCCATGTTCCACCATTCGGTGAAACCGGCGGTGATGGTGTATGTACCGGCTTCAAGCGGCAGATAGTAGATCTGCTTGGTGGTGTCCTGGTACACGCCGGTGGAGTATTTGTCATTGACGTCCGTGCCGCTTTTGACCTTCACTCCGTTGGCGTCATAGCCCCAGGTCGAACCGTCGGAAGCCTGATCCACCTTGTTGTTTCGCAGATCCTTCACCGCGGATTTCACCGCCGCGTACTGCGGGGATTCCTGTCCGTTGGTTCCGGAGTCGATGTAGTAGGTCAGACCGGAGGGGATGACCTCGACGGTGGCCTTGACCGCCTGCCGCCTGTCGCCGACGGCGACGGTGCCCTTGACGTCAACCGTGTCGTAGGCTGCGGCTTTTGCGAACGCGGCAATGGACTCGGCATCCCAAGCGACTTTGGAACCGTTGGCCTCCGCGGGCAGGTCACCGCCTTGCTCAGCGGCGATCACGCCCAGCGGGGTGGCCTGCCGTTCGACGGCGAGCCAAGAGATCACCGGGGCGTTGCCGACCTTGACCGCCTTGAAGGTCACCGTGGCATCCGCCGCAAGGGTGAACGACACCGTACCGGTGGAGGTCTGCCCCGTCGCGGTAATCGCCGCAAGTTCGGAGCCGTCGACGGTCTTGGTTTCACCGTTCTCGGTCCATGTGGCCTGCAGCTTCATCGAACGGTTCTGGTTGCCCCACCATTCGGTGAAACCGGCGGTGAGATTGTAGGAGCCTGCGGTGAGCGGCAGCGTGTATTCCAGGGTGTTCTGGTTCTTGTCGCCGGCCGTGACGTACAGGCCGGTGCTGAACTTGTCGTCCGGATTGGTGCCGCCCTTCACGGATGCGTTGGCGCTGTAACCCCAGGCGTTGCCGGAGGCCGGCTGATCGGCCACGGCGTTGGACAGCCCGGGGATCGCCGACTTCACGGCGGCGTATTCGGGGGAGCTGTCGCCGGCACCGGAATCTATGAAGTACGCGAGGTTCAGGCTCGGCAGCACCTCATACTCGGCGGTGAAGTGGTACAGCAGGCCGTCCGCGAGCTTCTCGGCGGTGACTCCGGAAACCGTGACCTTGGTGTAGTCGGCGGCCTTGGCCACCGTTTCGGCTGCGGCAGCGTCCCATTTCACGGAGACGGCCTCGCCGTCGACGGTCACCGTGTCCGGCAGGCCTTCGGCTTTGCCCACTGCACTGACCAGGCCGAGGTTCTTCACTTCGGTTGCGGTGTTGACATCCACCAGGCCGCTGATGGCGGTGCGGATGCGGGCGGCGATCTGGTTGGCGCCCTCGGCGTCGAGGCCATAGCCGTAGGCGTCGTCGACAGCCTGTTCGCCCATCTCGAGATTAGCCGCAAGCACAGCCCAGGATTCGGCGTTCCATTCGCTTTCGTCCAGCTGTTCGGCCTCGGCGATCGCGGCCTTCAGCTCGGTGAGATCCACCGCGTCGGAATTCACGTCGCCCACCTTGACAACACCTACGTAGTCGATGGAGATGCCGTCGTCCGTGGCGGTTTCGAAGGTCACTTCGTGATCGCCATCCGGCAGGCCGCGCAGTTCGTAGGTGGTGGGCTGGGTGTTGCTGGAGGCCGCAGTCGTCGCGTTAAGCGCCACGACCTTGCCGTCCACGGTTACATTGAGCTTGGCCTTGCCGGAGCTCGCGCCGTTGAGGTCGATGCCGGTGCCGTTGAACGTGTAGGTCAGCGTCGCGCCCTTGCCGGTGGAGTTCGAGATCGAGCGCTTATAGACGTACATGCCCTGGCCGTTCAGATGCTGCCATTTCTCGTTGTAGCTGAGCACGGCGGTGGAGTTGTTCTCCCAGCTGCGCTGGTGCATGTTGTCGATCAGATCCGTGTAGTACGGTGTGGCGCCTTCGATCTGTTCGACCTTGAGGTTGTCGAACTGCACGAAGTCGAAGCTCGAGCCCAGCTGGACGCGGCCGGTGGCCTGCGGCTGGGAGTCGGTGTAGGTGGCGACTTCCTGACCGTTGATGTAGGCGGTGTAGACGCTGCCCAGCACCTTGACGGCGATGTTGTTCCACTGGTTTGCCCCGGTTTTGAAACCAGCCGGTGCCGTGCCGGACTGCAGCACGGTGCCGTAGCGCATGAAGTCCCAGGATCCGTCGGGCTTGACCCGCAGCTGGGCCACGGCGTTGTTCTTGCCGTTGCCGCTGTTGCCCCACTGGCGGGCGCCCACGGTGGCGTTGCCCTGGTTGGCTTCGAAGAGCACGTCCGTGGAGACGGTGTAGTTGGCCCAGCGGTAGTCTCCGATCGTGGTGACCGGGTCGCCGCCGTTCCATGCGCCGCCGTTGAACTTGCCGCTGTCCATGCCCGGTCCCACCTGCTGGCGCATCACATGGTTGCCGTTGGCCGTCTTGACGACCTCGAAGGCGCCGTTGGTGTCGTTGGTGTAGCGAGGGGTCGCACCGGTGTCGCCGCCACGGGACTCGAGGTAGTCCTCGGTTTTGGAGGCATCGTCCGGGTCCATCTGGACCGTCTTGCCTTCATATTCGAAGTCGTCCGCGTAGATCAGGTTGTTGCCGGTGTCGCCGTTCTTGTCGCCGGAGTCGTCGGTGTCGAGCACGGCGTAGTCATTGCCGTCCACGTATTCCTCGTTGGTCGGCATCTGGCTGCCTTTGCCGTCCTTGGCCGCAAGCGTGCCGCCAGCGGTCTTTTCGGCGTTGTCGAGCGTGGTGGCAGTGACGATGCTCCACGGCTTGACCTGGAACACGTAGTAGCCCTCGGCATTGGGCTGCAGCTCGGAGAAGGGCTTGACGTAGTTGGCGTCATAGGCCTGGCCCTCATCGGCCGCACGGGTCTCCCACAGCTCCATCGTCGCATCGTCACCAAGGTTCATGTTTTCGGCCTTGATGCGATACGTCTTGGCGTATTGCGAATCGTTGACGATCACGGTGGAGAAGTCGGAGGCGTCCGGTGCGGCAAGCGTCATGTAGCTGGTTGCGCCGCCGCGGGAACTGTTGGAGCCGGAACCGCGTCCCGGCGGGTTGCCGTCGGTGATGTCGGAACGGCTGGCGTTCGGAATGCCGCGCCAGATACCGTTGGCGTCCTTGTCGTCGGCGTTCGTCTCATAGCCCGTCTTCGCGAAGCGCGACACCTGCTCGAGCACCGCGAGCGCACCGTCCCAGTTGATCGCGCCGCTCCACGGGTCGTGCATGGTGATCAATTCCTTCGACGAATACTGGAATCCGTCGTAGAAGGCGCTGATGGCCGGCTGGTAGACGAAGTTGGTGCGACGGGAGCTGGTGAAGCCCTTGACGAAGGTATTCGCCATTTCGAGGGCGGAGTTGATGCCGCCGATGCCGGTGCCCGAGGTGCCGTTGTTTTCGCCGTTGTTGGTGCCGTTGCCTTCGCCCGAACCGAGGTTCATCGTGTTGTTTGGACGGTCGGCCATCACCGAGAAGCTGGCTTGGGCTTCGGAGTTCCAGATCTCCTTGTCGTACTGGTCGGCCAGGGTTTTGAAGTTGTCGCCCTGATCGGCGGTGTTGTAGTGGTAGCCGGCGATGTCCACGGCGTCGCGCAGTTCCTCGTCGCTGAGCATGTCGTCGCCGAAGGAACCGGTGCCCACCTCGTCGGAGATGACCACCCGGATCTTGTGGAAGAGCTCCTTCTCGGTGTCGCTGCTCCAAGCCTGCACGTCGTTGCCGTTGAGGTCCTTCACCGTGCCGGCGCCGACGAAGCCGGTTTCGTCGGTGCTGACGCGGTTCTTGAACTCCTTGGTCCAGTTGAAGTCCGGACCGGACTCGTTGATGTGCGGATTTACCGAATCCACCATGAAACCGTATTCGCGGTAGACGGCGAGAATGGTGTTCTTGTACCACGTATACACATCATCGTTGCCGGTCACCCATGCGGGGGAACGCCAGCGCAGGATGCTCACCTTGACGTTCGGGTTGACTTTCAGCGCGTCGGCAGCCAGCTGGAAGCCGGGCTCGTGCTTGACATTCGGATATTCGTCCCGGCTGCGCATGGTCGCGGCGTTCGGTCCGGTGGAGGTGTTCCGGTCGTTGCCCATCTCTACCTTGACGGTGTTCATGATGGGGTTGTCGCCGCCGAAGAGCACGTTGATCATCTGCCAGTAGGCCTCCGGATGCTGGGCTTTGTAATCCATCAGCAGCGAGCTGGTGGAGTTGGCGCTCAGCACGCCGAAGCCCTTGAAGGTCAGACCGTTCTGGTTGTTGGCGGCGGACGCCACGTCACTGCCATTCACCACCACGTCGATCGGGTCGGTCGGTGCGGCATACGCGGTCGTGCCCGTCACCACGAAGGGCGCGAACATCGCAACGGAGGCGAGACCCACCACGGCTTTTTTGGACAGCGACTTCCAATATCCTCCCCCTGGTCGCCTGCGCGACCCGAGAGACCGTTCTTCTCTACTGGCCATATGTTCCTGGTACCTTTCACTACTGTGTGTCGGGTTGCCATATCACCCCGCACCCTGCAGAGGGCACGCATCACCCATGACGTGATGGTGATATGCCGCAGTTGACCACTGCTTCATTGTTGATGATCAACTGTTAGCGGAAATCATAAAGCCTGAGTGCAGCTGAGTGCAAATGATCAAAAATGATCGCCCAAGAGCGCTACTGCGACACCGATATCGACGCAGAGCACGGCGTGGCGTGCAACACGGTCCGACAGTGCCATCAGGGCCACGCACATACAGCGATCCGGCGTGGAGACGCTACGGGGCCGCCACGCCGGATCACCCGGCAGCGGTTGGGTTGCCACGAGCTACTCAGCGACCATCGCCCTCGGCGCGAGACGCCGGGCATTCACTATGCGGACGCCAGCAGATGTACGCCATCCCGACGCCATCCCGACGCCCGCAACGGCTCGCCTACCACAGATCGGCGGCACGACCCTGCAGGCGAAGAATCGACTCCAGCAGGAAGTAGTCGGCATAGATGATCGGCACATGGATGCGGCCGTCATGATACTTGTCGGAGCACAGCTGCACCACGCCGTCATGCCCCGGATCGAAATCGCAGGCCTTCTCCGTCACCGCGTGCAGGATCAGCAACGCCCAGGAACGGTAGAAGCCGCGCTCCGCCTCGGGAACCAGCTCAGCCAGTTCGATCAGGCCGTCCGCGGCCACGCACGAGGCGATCGCATCGAACAACTTCGGCTCCGCGGGCTGGCGGAAGTCGATCAGCGCAATGCCCCCAGTCAAGGCGACCTGCGAGCAGAAATAATGCGCCACGCGCTTGGCAGCGTCGAGATAACGCTCGTCGCCGGTATGGCGATACGCGCGGGCGAAGCCGAAAATGCCCCACGACTGGCCACGCGACCAGCTCGAACCGGCGGCATAGCCCTGCCCGGCCGGAGCCTCCTGGAATTCGCCGGTTAGCGGATCAAAGCACACAATATGGTTGCACGAACCATCCGGGCGCACCACATTGGCCAGCATCGTATCGGCATGCTGGCGGGCGATCTCGGCGAAACGCGGATCGCCGGTCTCCTCGCTGGCCCAGAACAGCAGCGGAATGTTCATCATCGAATCGACGATCGCCCAGCCCTCGCGGCCCAACTCGTTCCACGCCCGGATAAAGCGGCCGGCCGGGTTGAAGCGCCCGGCGAGCACCGTGGCCACATGCAGCCCGCGGACGCGGGACGACTCGTTATGCGTCAAACGCCAATCCGCCACGGCGGACAACAGCCACAGGAACCCGACATCGTGGTCGAGCTTCTCATAGGCGCTGATCACACCGTCCAACGTGGTCCGCTCGATGCGACGGGCCGGCTCACTATACGATTCCTCGCCGGTAGCCGCGAACATCTGCCAGAGAATCCCGGGCCAGAAGCCATTCGTCCACCAACCGGGGAACGTTTCGGCCATATCCTCCTCGTAACGGCCGCTCTCGGCGATATAGGGGATCTTCGATCCCTCGCGGTCGCGCTCGGCGGCGAATTTCGTCTCCAGCTTCGCGGCGATTTCAGCAGCCCACCGAGCGTCTTCAGGAGTGAGCTGGTCGCTGATGGATGCACCCATGGCATTCCCTTTCTGTCTGGTTCCGTTTGTGCGGATCGTCAATCATTGATCGATACATTGCGCGCCGCGACGGAGCGACGCGGAACAGCCGACATCCAGCCAAGTGTAATGCGAGCTCAGGCCAACCACGTTATTTCGAAATCGCGCCGAGATCATTCCGAGATCGCGCCGCGAACCGAAACGACGAACACCGCCGACGCCAGCGCGCACACCGTCGCGGCACCGAAAATCGCGGTGAAATTGCCCGTCGCCGCAAACAGCGCGGCGACGATCACAGCCGACGCCACGGCACCGAGCACGGGCGCCAGATTCAGCACGCCCAGCACCCGGCCGGCGGTGCGCGGATCCGCCAGCACCGACGTCGCCAGCTCCTGGCCGACCGCATTGAACAGGTCGAACCCGAATCCGGCGAGCGCGGCGAACAGCAGCACGCCGATCCGATCCGGCATCACCACCGGCATCAGCGCTCCCACGGCGATCAGCGCGGCCGATGCCAGCGACGCCCACCATGCGCCAATCCGCTCGGCGATCGGACCGGACACGCGGGCGGCGAGCAGAGCCATCACCAACGTCACCAAGCCCATCCATGCGATCAGCAGGGCGGCCCGCTCCGACACCGTCGTTCCGTCCGACACCGCACCACCGTCCGCGCCGAGCCCGGCGCCGACAACGCGGAACTTCACAAAGAAATACGCCACCATCGTCACGCTGCCCATCGCCGTCATGGCAAGCAGGCGCGACCAAAACACACGGCGGAATCCGGGCGCCAAGCCCCGAACGCGCAGCACGGAGAACGCCTCGTCGACGGAATGGGCCGGCAGATGCATTTCGAGGCTGGAATGCTCGCGCGGCCAGATCGCCACCGTCACGACACCCGTCACCGCCAGCACCGCGGCGCCCCATCCGAGGCCGCGCGGGATGTCGCCGACAAACGCCACGGCGGCGAACCCGCCGATCGTCTGGCCGACAACCATCGCGGCGCCGTACCACGAATCGGCCGACGCCCGGAACTTGTCGGGCACACGGTCGGACAACGACACCGCCAGCGGGCCGAGCATCAGGTTGTAGCATATCTGGGCCACGCACCACAGCAAGGTCAGCACGCCCGTAGCCTTCACCACGTCGGCAAGGGATGACAGCGCCCATATCATCAGACCGGCGAGCAGCCCACCGGCCACAATCCATATGGTGCGTCGCCCCAGACTGGAACGGGTGCCGTCCGACACCGCCGTGAAGAACGTCTGCGAGGCGAACGCCACCACGGCGCCGAAACCGTTCAGCAGGCAGAACGCCCCGACGGCCGATGCATGATCGATCCGGTCGAACAGTTCGGGCATCAGCACGCCGGTCGCCGCGGACCATGGAATCGCGCACAGCACGGCCGCCACCACGAAACCGATTTTCAGGCGCAGCACATCGGCACGGCTCGGACGCGTGCCGTCGGCGGCCACCATCGGGTCGCGAAGGTCAAGGAACGACGATTCGGGATCGGGCACGGCGGCGTCGATGGTCGCGGCCGCCACGGCGGGAGCGGTTTCGGCGGTCATGCGCGTGGCCTGCACGCCGGGTTGCGTGGCCGACGGTTCGGCGTAGTTGCTCGACATGCGCACCGCCAGACGCGCGATGGCCTCCTTGTCGGCGTCCGAAAGCACCACATTGGGGTCCGGACGGTCGTCAATGCCGGGACGCACGTATTTGTCGCCGGGGAAGACATAGCGGCCCGACTGCCGGGACGCGGATTGCCGATCGCCTTCAGATTCCGCCATGCTGATCTCCTTGACTGCCTCTCTTTTGACGTTCCGAGCCGGCAACGCCGACCGTTTTCACCGTCCAAGCCTAAATCACCAATCAGACGGCCAGCGTGGCCGATCCGGCGGCAAGCCCATGGACGGGCATGCCACGGCGGCGATACGATGGAGCCTGGTACGACCATGTAAAGGAGCAGCGCAGACCATGGCACAGCGCGTCACCATCAAGGATGTCGCACGAGTGGCCGACGTTTCCATCCGCACGGTGTCCAACGTCATCAACAACAAGGGACGGATGCGACCGGAGACACGCGCCCACGTGCAGCAAGTGATCGACGATCTGGGATACACGGTGAATCCGACCGCACAGTCGCTCAAACGAGGCGTCTCCGACGTGATCGGCATCGCGCTGCCGTCGGGCCGCGTGCGGTTCTTCTTCCGAGCCATCGAGCCGATCATCGCCGCAGCCCGCACACGCGGGTTCAGCGTGGTCATCAGCACCTATGAGGACGTGCCGGGCGGATTGGAGGCCATCGCCCCCGCCGCTCGCAAAACCGGCGCGGCCGGGTGGTTCTACTACATCATCCACGAGCTTGAGGACGGCGGCGCGGTCCTCGACCAGGACTGGCCGGTGGTGCTGTGGGGCGACTACCTGACCTACGGCCACGCCGATCAGGTCGCGGTGCCATACACCGGCGTGTTCGACGCCATGACGGACAGGCTCATCGAATCCGGCCGACGGACCATCGCCATGGTGGGGGCGCCCGAACGCTGGCGCATCGACCGGTGGGAGGAGCCGA
Source organism: Bifidobacterium sp. UBA744 (assembly GCA_002298605.1). GTDB lineage: Bacteria > Actinomycetota > Actinomycetes > Actinomycetales > Bifidobacteriaceae > Bifidobacterium. The sequence goes on from DBKS01000024.1 coordinate 16,640, forward strand.
GGCAGGGAGGATCCCGGCCGCGGTTCGCCGGGTACAAGCATGCGCTGGAACGGCATGGGCTTGAGGTGAACCTTGATCTGGTGGAATGCGATGTGCCGTGGAACCGCCGGACCGGCTTGCGCGCTGCCGCCAGAATGCTGGACGAGGGACTCAGGCCGGACGCTTTCGTCTGTTCCACCGATGCGGTGGCCTTCGGCGTGATGCATGAGCTGGAGCGGCGGGGGCTGCGCGTGCCCGACGATATAGCGGTCACCGGATTCGGCAATACGGAGGAGAGCTCGTATTCCTCGCCGACGCTGACCACCATCGAAACGAATGTGGCGGACCAGGCCGCCGAGGCGGTGGATCTGCTGATTTCGCGTATCAACAGGGACACGTCGCCGTGGCGGGTGCTGCAGGGGCATTGCGAGATTGTGGAGCGGGAATCGTCGGGCACGCTGGCGACTCCGGGGCAGTAGTCGGCGGACCGCGGCACGACACGCCGGCGCCGCACGCCAAGCCCCGGCATTGTGATGTTCAGCTGGTCACCGGCACGGCATACAGCCTGCAAACAAACGCAACATGTGCGTTTTTGTGCGGCTCGACCAATTCAGGGAAATTTTTTCCAAAAACATGTTGCCTTCATTTGACTTGCATTGCGCCAACGTTATACCATTGCGTCAGCACACGGAAACCATGACGGTTCCCCCAATCCCGACGAAGTCGTCGGGCAGTGCGAGGAGTACCGAGGAAAGGAAACCCCCATGTCGAACTACGGCAAGAAAGCCGTCGCCCTCACCGCCGCCACCTGCGCCATGGCCATGGGCCTGGCGGGATGCGGATCCGACAATTCCAACAGCGCCGAAGACGACCCCAACGCCAAGATCACCCTGTCCATCTCGTGGTGGGGATCCAACAACCGCGTCAAGATCACCGATCAGGTGCTCGACCTGTACGAGCAGCAGCACCCGAACGTCACCATCGAACGCCAGAACTCCGATTGGTCCGGCTACTGGGACAAACTCGCCACGCAGTCAGCCGGCGGCAACACGCCCGATGTGATGCAGATGGGCACCATGCAGGCGAACCAGTACGCCGCGCAGGGCATGCTGTACGACCTGTCGCAGCAATCAGTGCTCGACCTGTCCGACATCGACGAATCCCTGGTCAAGGCGTCCCAGATCGACGGCAAGCAGCTCACCGCCCCGGTCTCCTCCACCTCGCAGGCCATCATCGTCAACCACGACATCCTCGACGAGCTCGGCCTCACCCTACCCGACACCTCCACCTGGACTTGGGACGACCTGGCGGACTTCTCCAAGCAGATCTACGAAAAGTCCGGCGGCACCATCTACGGCATCGGCGACCCGGGCAACACCAACGGCCTGTACTACATGGCCCGCCAGAACGGCAACGAACCCTACACCGACGGCAAGATGACCCTCACCGCCGACAGCGCCACCAAGTTCTTCACCACGCTGCTCGACTGGAGCAGCGACCACGTTTCACCCACCCCGGAAATGATCTCCGAGGATCTGGCCGCCTCCACCGAGCAGAAGAACTTCTGCCTGAAGAAGCAGGCCATGATCATGACCCACTCCACCCAGGTGACCGCCTACGCCAAGGCCCTCGGCACCGAAAACGTCAGCCTCGAATATCTGCCCACCACCGACGGCAAGGCGGGCGACGCCACCATCGTGCGACCGTCCATGCTGTGGTCCGTCTACAGCCAGACCAAGTACCCGAAGGCCGCCGCCGAACTGGTGAACTTCCTCATCAACAACGAGGAAGCCGGCAAGATCATGGGCACCGAGCGCGGCATCCCGGCCAACAAGACCATCCTCAAGGAAGTCACCGACGCCAGCTCCGGCACCGACAAGCTCACCCTCGAGTACATCTCCAGCCTCTCCGAACGCCCCGGAACCGCGCTCGAGCTCGAACCCAACGGCGCCTCCAACATCGACAAGACGCTGAACCGCTACATGCAGGACGTGCTCTTCAACAAGCTCACCCCGCAGGAGGCCGGCCAGAAGTTCGTCGACGAGATGCAGAACAGCATCAAAACCGCGTGACCTTCCAGGCCACGCCACTCACAGGCAGGGGCCGGGGTTGCATCGCGCGACCCCGGCCCCTGCCGTTGAATGGGGGGCGACAAGACGACCGTCAGTCGGTTTGGGGCCGGACGCCGCCAAACAGCAGCTGATGCACGGCGTCGGTCATGCGCGTGGTCTCGCCGATCTTAACCTGCATGGGAACCAGATCAGCCACCACGCCGGCAGGGCCAGCGGATAAGCCCCCGAGCGAAGCCTCCGAAGCCCCGGCGGCCATCCCACCGGCGCCCCGGCCCCCAACACCGGTGATCGCCGCGATCATCCGCTGCGACACCTTGTCGGCAATGGCATCGAAATCCTGAAGAATCGAAGTGATGCGCATGCCGGCCAGATCGGTCACATATGTGCCGTCATACGCCAGAATCTGCACATGGTCGGGAATGCGGATGCCCCGTCGCAGCGCCTCCTGCACGCAGAACGCCGCAGCCATATCGGGCGCCACAATCGCATCGGCCTCGGGAAAACGCTCGAAGGCCTCCTGCGCCGCGCGCCCGCACGCCTCGCAATCGCCGTTCTCCGGCACTTCCAGATAATCCCAGCGGATGCCCGCCATATCAAGCGTCCGCTCAAAGGCCTGATGATAGCGGATCGGCGGAAAACCGGCATCTCCATCCACCGGCGCCCGCGACGACGGCTCGCCGCATCGCGAGCGCGGCCCGCCGACCTCCACCACATGCCGCACGCCGGACAGCGCGAACATGGTGGCCGCCAGCTCGCCGCCCTGCTCGTGGTCGGAACCGACCGACGGAATCGACGGCCCCAGATATCGGCCGAACGCCACGATCGGCCGATTGACCGACGCCCAATAGTCGGCGGGATGCGACGTGCGGCCGCCCATGACGATCCCGTCCATCATGCGTCGACGCAGCATGTCCACATACCGCTCCTCGCCGGATCCCATACCGGCGGTCGAGCACAGAACCGTGCGGAATCCGGCCTCGGACAGACGCCCCTGCAGCCCGGCCACCATGGTGGCGAAGAACGGGTGGCGAACCGTCGGCACGATCACACCAACCATATTGGTGCGGTTGCGATACAGGTTGCGCGCCAGCTCGTTGGGAACGTAATTCAGGGATTCCATCGCGGCCTCGACCCTGGCGCGCATCCGCGCGGACACATACCCGCTGCCGTTCACCACCAACGACACCGTACTCAGCGACACCCCGGCCTGGCGGGCGACATCGCGCATTCCGACCATCGAACACCTCCTTTGGCACGCACGCCCAAGACATTGCGGCAACCGCCCCCGGCACATGCTCCGGCCATTGTACTCGAACCGGTTCGCCCGCCGACCCGGCACCGGGAATCCTGCGAACGCCGCCGAGCGCCGCATCGGACGCCATGACGCCGCGTATGATTGAGACCGTTATGTCAAGGAGGGGTTATGCAGCCTGACGATTTCGGCGCCGAGCGCGACGATCACACCTTCCAGGTAGCCGACCACGGCATCGACCCGTCCCCCATGCCCGGACGCGCCCGCAGCCTGCACGCCCGAACCGGCCGTCCCGGATCCGCGCCGTCGAAGGCGACCGACTCCTTCGGTCTCAAGGACATGCTGCTATGGTGCGGCGTGCCCGTCGCCGTGGTGCTGCTGCTGCGCATTTTCGTGTTTCCCCTCTACTGGATCCCCTCAAGTTCCATGATGGACACCATCGCACCGGATGATCGCGTGGTGACGATCAGCACCAAGATCCTGCCGGCCTCGCAGCTGCAACGAGGCGACATCGTGGTGTTCAAGGACCCGGCGAACTGGCTGGGCGACGAGCAGACGCAAGGCGGCAACGGGTATCTGATCAAGCGGCTGATCGGCCTGCCCGGCGATGTGGTGGAATGCGCCGGCGCCGGCTATCCGATCACCATCAACGGCGTGGCGGTGGACGAAAGCGCCTATGTGCGTCCCGGCAGCGATCCGAGCTCCTTCTCGTTCAAAGTCACCGTCACGGCCGGCCATGTGTTCGTCATGGGCGACAATCGCGCCCATTCCGCCGATTCCCGCTTCCATCAGGACGACGGCGACGGCGGTCTGGTTCCCCTGGACGATGTAACGGGCAAGGCCGTACTCACCTACTGGCCGATCAGCCGCATCGGTCTGCTGGACTCCCATCACGAGGTATTCGCCCAAGTGCCATCGGGAAGCGTGAGCCGGTGATCACCCCGACGCTGGACATGGAACGCGAGCTGGCCGCCGAGGGGTACGACTTTGTCGTCGGCTTCGACGAAGTGGGTCGCGGTGCGCTGGCCGGCCCGGTCATGGTGGGCGCCGCGGCCATTCGCACATGCGATCTGAACGCCGACGCCATTGACGTGCCGCAGGGCGTGGCCGACTCCAAACTGCTCACCGAGCACCGCCGCGAAGCGATATACGACGAGCTGACCCAGTGGTGCACGGCCTGGGCGGTCGGGTCGTCGTCAAATGACGAAATCGACGAATGGGGCATCGGGCACGCACTCGGCGTGGCGGCGCTCAGAGCGCTGAAGCAGGTCGAGCGGACACTGGACGAACTCGGCGACCTCGACGCTCCCGACGGGCCGTCACCCCGCGTGGGCGCCATTCTCGACGGGCCATACGACTACATCACCAAGGCGGTCAGCACCTTCGACGCCCCCGCGATACCCTTCGCGCCGCATGTGCGCACCAAGGTCAAAGGCGACCAGCACTGCGCGACCGTCGCCACCGCGGCGGTGATCGCGAAGGTCACCAGAGACCACCTCATGAAGGACCTCGCGCGCGCGCACCCCGAATGGGCCGCATACGGCTGGGCCAGCAACAAGGGGTACGGGTCGGCCGCGCACAAGGCCGCCATCGCCGAGCTCGGCCCGACACCGCTGCATCGCGTCAGTTGGCATTTGATGTGATCGTTCACACCTCCATCGCACACCGTGTAAGCTGAGGAAGTCGCAGTACACGCACACGGGAAGAAGCAGAGATATATGAACGGCGTCAACGGAAGACGCAACGGCGGCAAACGCCCATCCATGTTCGAGGTCGCCAAAATCGCCGGCGTATCCCATCAGACGGTATCGCGCGTGGTCAACAACTCCCCCGACGTCTCGGCCGCCACCCGGCTGAAAGTCGAGCAGGCCATCGCGCAGCTCGGATACCGGCGCTCCAACTCCGCGCGAGCCCTGGCCTCCAACCGGTCGCGCACCATCGGCCTGATCGCCAGCTCGATCAACTACTTCGGCCCCATCAACACGCTCGCCTCGATCGAAACCGGCATCCGCCGCCACGACATGTTCCTGTCGGTGGCGATCGTCCCCGAAGCCGAGTTCTCCAGCCATGGGTTCCGTTCGGCGTCCCGGAGCTTCAGCGAACAGGACGTGGACGCCTTCGTGTTCATCACCCCCACCGACGAGATGCTGCTCGCAGCGCTGCGCATGGATGCGGTGGTGCCGCGCGTGATCCTCACCTCCACCCACGGCGGCGTGTCCATCGCCGAAGCGGTGACGGCCACGGGCAACAGCCACATCGCCCTGATGGGCATCGACCAGAGTTCGGCCATGCACGACATCGCGGATCTGCTGGCCGGACTCGGCCACCGCCACGCGATGTACGTCCCGGGGCCGGACAATTGGCGCGACGCCGTCACCCGGCAGGTCTCCTGGACGCGTTACGCCAACGAGCTGTCCATCGCCACCCACTATCTTCACGACGCGTCCTGGGACGCCAACGACGCCTATCTGGCGGTGGGCTCCGCCATCGACGAATATCAGGCCGCCGGGGAGCCGCTGCCCACCGCCATCGTCGCAGCCAACGACAATCAGGCCGTGGGGGCGCTGCGGGCGCTGCACGAGCATGGCTTGCGCGTGCCGCAGGACGTCAGCGTGGTCGGTTTCGACGACATTCCCGGCGCCGACAACTATCTGCCGCCGCTGACCACGGTACGCCAGCGTTTCGGGGAACTGGGAATCGGGGCCGCCAAGCGTCTGCTGGCGCTGCTCGGCGAGATGGAGGCCCCGCAGTCCAATCATTCCGAGCATGGCGTCGATCTGGTGAAAGCCGATCTCATCGTCCGCGATTCGACCGGTCCGGCTCCGGCGCGCTGATACGCCGGCGGCCGGACACGCGCAGCCATCCGGCCGGTTTATGCCGTTGACGCCCCTCCCACAACCACATGTGCCTTCCCCGCAGCGTGCGGGGAAGGCACATTGTCATTTATTGCCGATTGGCGTTCCGACGAATCAGAACTCCCTGTGCTTGCGGTAGAACCTGATCAGAGACTGGGTGGAGGCATCCTGAGCGGCCAGGGCCTCGTCATCCTGGGAGATGGCGGGGGTGATCTGCTTGGCCAGCTGCTTGCCGAGCTCCACACCCCACTGATCGTAGGAATCCAATCCCCACACAGTGCCCTCGACCAGGGTGATGTGCTCATACAGGGCGATCAGCTCGCCGAGCGCGAACGGGGTCAGGGACACGCCGAGAATCGACGTGGTGGGCTTGTTGCCTTCGAACACACGGGCCGGAACGATCGGCTCCGGAGTGCCCTCGGCGCGCACCTCGTCGGCGGTCTTGCCGAACGCGAGGGCCTTGGTCTGGGCGAAGTAGTTGCCCAGGAACAGCTCGTGCACGTCCTGATCGCCGTCCTTGGCGGGGTTCGGGGTGTTGACGAAGGCGATGAAATCAGCCGGGATCAGCTGCGTGCCCTGGTGGATCAGCTGGTAGAAGGCATGCTGGCCGTTGGTGCCCGGCTCGCCCCAGAAGATCTCGCCGGTTTCGGTGGTGACGGGGGTGCCGTCCCAGCGGATGGACTTGCCGTTGGACTCCATGGTCAGCTGCTGCAGGTATGCCGGGAAGCGGTGCAGGTACTGGTCGTACGGCAGCACGGCGTGGGCGGCGACCTTGAAGAAGTTGCGATACCACACGTTCAGCAGGCCGAGCAGGGCGACCACGTTCTTCTCGAACGGGGTGTTGACGAAGTACTCGTCGATCTCGTGGAAGCCATGCAGGAACTCCTCGAAGCGGGCCGGGCCGAGCACCACGGCCAGCGAGGTGCCGACGGCGGAATCGACGGAATAGCGGCCGCCGACCCAGTTCCAGAAGCCGAAGGCGTTCTCCGGGTCGATGCCGAAGGCCTCGACCTTGTCGAGCGCGGTGGACACGGCGACGAAATGCTTCTTGATGGCGTCGGCGTTCTGGGCGTCGGAGCCGTCGATGGCACCGGCGGCCTTCAGTCCCTCAAGCAGCCAGGTGCGGGCCTCGCGGGCGTTGGTCAGGGTCTCCAACGTGGTGAAGGTCTTGGACACGATGATGAACAGAGTGGTCTGCGGATCAAGTCCCTTGGTCTTCTCGGCCAGATCGTTCGGATCGATGTTGGAGATGTAGCGGGCGGAGATGCCGGCGTCGGCGTACGGCTTCAGCGCCTCATAGGCCATGTTGGGGCCCAGGTCGGAACCACCGATGCCAATGTTGACGACGGTCGTGATCCGCTTGCCGGACACGCCCCTCCATTCGCCGGAACGGACCTTGTCGGCGAAGGCGTAGATCTTATCGAGGGTGTCACGCACATCCTTGACCGTGTCCTGTCCGTCGACGATGTACTTGCCCTCGTCCTCGACCGGGCGGCGCAGCGCGGTGTGGAGCACGGCGCGATCCTCGGTGTTGTTGATGTGCACGCCGGAGATCATCTGCTGGATGCGTTCGTCGAGCTTGACGTCCTTGGCCAGATTGGCGAACAGCTGCAGGGTTTCGGGCTTGATGAGGTTCTTGGAGAGGTCGAAGTGCAGATCGCCGGCGTCGAAGCTCAGCTTCTCGACGCGCTCCGGGTCCTCGGCGAACCACTGCTTGAGGCTGATTCCCTCGGCGTTGAGTTCGTCGTAATGCTTCTGCAGAGCGGCCCAGGCGGGGGTCTGGGTGGCGTCAACGGGCGGATTGATGGCCATATGTCGGTCCTTTCATATCTCGTGAAAACAAACACGTCGGCCGGTGAAACCAGCCATCATGCTGCTTCCTTCCAATAGCTAAGATACTCACAAAAGCGGACAGAACCGCACAGATGTGATGCGGCCGACACCCTCCGACCATTGCGGCGGAACCCAGCCGGTCACAACACGTCGACATGCCCGGATTCACGCACATGCGCCACCATGTCCTTAACCTCCTGGCTACGGGCGCGAGGTGCCACCAGCAGCACATCCGGGGTGTCCACCACCACCAGATCATCCACGCCCAGCAACGCGACCAGACGACCGGACCCGGGAACCACCACGTCCCCGGCGCAATCAAGACACGACACCCGCTCCGCATCTCCCGCGATCTTGACATTCGTGCGCGTCACACTTGGCAGCAAAGCGGCCAGCGAATTGAAATCACCGACATCATCCCAGCCAAAACCGCCCGGCACCACGGCCACGCCCCCGGCCAGCGACAACGGCTCCGCGATCGCATAGTCAACGGCGATTTTCTCCAGACCGGGCCAATACCGGTCCATCGCCACCAAACGGGCGTCGGGACCGTCCACCCACGCATCGGCGATGCGGTCGATCGTCTCGGCGAGCTCAGGCTTGAATTCACGCAGCCGGTCGAGCAGCACATCGGCGCGCATCACGAACATGCCGGCGTTCCAGCGATAGTCGCCCGTCGACAAGTACGCGAGCGCGGTGGCCGCATCCGGTTTCTCGACGAATCGCTCCACAATACGGGCATCCGGGGCGTCCGGGATCCGATCCGCCAACGACCGCCCCTGGCGGATATAGCCGAACGCCGTCGAAGGACGCGTGGCGGCAATGCCGATCGTGGTCACATAGCCGGCCCGCGCGGCGGCGATAGCCTGACGCACCGACTCGGCAAAGGCCCGATTGTCGCGAATCACATGGTCGGCCGCAAACGAACCGACGACGATATCGCGACCATGCCTCCTGGCAAGCACGGTCGTGGCCAGCGCAATGGCGGCCATGGAATCGCGCGGCACCGGTTCGGTGAACAGATTCTGCGGGCCCAGCTGCGGCAACTGCTCGCGCACGGCGGCCTCATGCTGCGCGCCCGTGGACACCACCACATGGCCGGCACCGGCCAACGGCGTCAGCCGATCAAACGTCGCCTGCAGCATGGACCGTCCGGACCCCAGCAAATCATAAAGAAACTTGGGGCACGCGGCGCGCGACAACGGCCACAGCCGCGTGCCCGTGCCGCCCGCAGGGATGATCGCATAGAAATCGTCAAACTCGCCGATGCTCATGACACCCATTTTCGCCGCACCGGGCCGATTCGACAAATCGAGAGCATACGGTACAATCATATTTTTGTGCACGGCTGGCGTATGCCCGCCGAGCCGAACGCCACTTTAGCTCAGTCGGTAGAGCGGCTCACTCGTAATGAGCAGGTCGTCAGTTCGATTCTGACAAGTGGCTCCAGCAGCACCCTAGGCGCACCGCTTCGCCGGCAAGCCTAGGGTTTTGCATATGAGGTCCGATCAACCGAGGCCCCGGGTTCGCGCGAGTGGCGGAATTGGTAGACGCGCAGGATTTAGGTTCCTGTGTCTTTGACGTGTGGGTTCAAGTCCCATCTCGCGCACTTCACGAAATGGCGAAGCCGCCGCAAGACAGTCGGCGGCCATTGAGCATCGAGCGGCCATCTATTTAAGCAGTGATTCCAGAGCGGGGACCAGGGCCCTGAGCGCCTTGCCCCTGTGGGAGATCGCATTCTTCTCGGCGGGGGTCATCTCAGCCGAGGTGAGCGGCTCGCCCTCATGGTCCGGGTCGTCGCTGGTACGCCCAGGCTGATCATCGGGCACGAAAATCGGGTCATAGCCGAAACCGCGCTCGCCACGCGGCCTGCGAATAACCATCCCCGGCATCTCGCCCAATTCAACCGTTTCGCGCGGCTCCGCGGCGCCTTCGGCATCGTCATCGCCGGAACCCTCACCCCGCGAGACGGCGGGAACCACCAGCGCGGCGGCGCAGCGGAAGCGGGCGGTGCGCCTGGCATCCGGAATGTCGTCAAGCTGAGCGAGCAGCAGCGCGTTGTTAGCCGCATCGTGGCCATGGGCCCCGGCCCATCGCGCCGACAGAATGCCCGGGGCGGCACCCATCACGTCCACCACCAGCCCCGAATCGTCGGCGATGGCCGGCAAACCGGTCTGCGCGGCGGCGGCACGGGCCTTGAGCAGCGCATTCTCCTCAAAGGTCACGCCCGTTTCCACAGGATCGTCCAGACCCAACGAACCGGCGGACTTCAACGAGATGCGCGCTGCATCCCCGCCAAGCCCCTCATCGAGGATCCTGCGGATCTCCACCAGCTTGCCCTCGTTATGCGTGGCCACCACCACGGTGATCGTATCGGACATCGTCACTCCCCTCGCCCATCTGCCAATTGCCTACCTGTTTGGCCTATTTGTTTGCCAATCGCGCTTGTTTGCCAATCGCACCGCGCCGCCGACGACGTCGACGGGCTCAGTCCTCGGACAGCGCCTTGCGCTGGGCTGCCTGCAATTCCCTATTGCCCTTGGCCGCAAGATCAAGCAGCACGTTGAGCTCGTCGCGGTCAAAGGGACGATGCTCGGCAGTGCCCTGAATCTCGATGAACTTGCCGGCCCCGGTCATCGCGACATTCATGTCGGTCATAGCCTGGCTGTCCTCGATATACGGCAGGTCCAGCATCGGCGTGCCGTTGATCACGCCAACCGACACCGCGGACACGCAGTCGTTCAGCACGCGGTCGGCGGAACGGATCAGACGCTTGCGCTCGGCCCAGTGCAGCGCGTCCACCAGAGCCACATACGCGCCGGTGATCGAAGCGGTGCGCGTACCGCCATCGGCCTGCAGCACATCGCAGTCGATCTGAATCTGGTTCTCCCCCAGCGCCTTCATATCCACCACGCCACGCAGGCAGCGGCCGATCAGACGGCTGATCTCATGCGTGCGACCGCCGATCCTGCCCTTCACCGACTCGCGATCGGTGCGCTCCGAGGTGGCCCGGGGCAGCATCGCATACTCCGCAGTCACCCAGCCGAGCCCGGAATCCTTGCGCCACCGCGGCACGCCGGCCGTGAACGTGGCCGTGCACATCACGCGCGTATTGCCACAGCAAATCAGCACCGAACCCTCCGGAGCGTCGGTGAAATGACGCTGGATCGACACCGGACGCAACTCATCGACCGTACGGCCGTCGGGACGCACCACCGTGCCCGAACCAGCCAGCAAATCCCTAATCTCCGCCATCACATACCTCCCTGACAGCCCTGACGACTTCCTTTCCGCACCCTAGCACCGGCACGGCACTTCACCCGAGCAGCGGACGCTTCGGCAGGATCTTGTCGATCAGGAACAGCACCAGCCCAAGCACAAAGAACACGGCAAGATACGTCACCACGTTCTCCCCGAGCCGCGCCCAGCCCAATGTGGCCAAATCCACAAACGAATACGGGTACATCTCGCCGGACGACAGCGGCTGATCGGTGAACACCGCCGCGCGAATCAGCACAAGCGCCAAATACACGGGGAAATACAGCAGCCAACTCAGCGTGTAATGCCACGCGAAGCGACGATGCTCGTCAAACAGCACAAAATCGGCAACGGCCATTATGGGGGCGATCACATGCACCATCGTCGGCGCGGGAATCCCGAGCACATACGCGGTGGACGGGCCCATCACCGCGGGAGGCAGCACAAGCCACGCCACCAGACCGGTGATCGCGATATACAACGTGATGCAGCCCTTCAGCCACGCCGGCGGCTGGACCCCCTTGATCAGGCTCGCCGCACCCGCCCACAGCATCACAAAACCAAGCACCATATTCGACTGGTTGGTGAAATACACCCAGTCCCATGGACGCGCGCCCGTCCACGTGGGATAGGTGCCCGCGATCGCAAAGAACGCAATGGCCAACCGGAAAACGCCCGCAACAAATCTCATAGCACTCACCCTAGCGGCATCCCTGACGGGGGCCGGACGGTCCAACACGCAGATGACCATACGTCAAACCGCCGCGGTCAGAGTACGCTGTTGGGCAACTGTGCAATAAGCCGACCCGACGGCCGGCGCACCGACGCATCAATCGAAAGAAGACTCATATGGGCGCTTACACCGATTACTCCCCGGCCCTCATGACCGACATGTACGAATACACCATGCTGGACGCATGCCTGAAAGACGGCACCGCCGACCGCCAATGCGTCTTCGAGATCTTCACCAGGCATCTGCCCGAAGGACGCCGCTACGGCGTGGTCGCCGGCGTCGGGCGCATCCTCGACGCCCTCGAGCACTTCCACCTGTCCGACGAGGACCTCAAATTCCTCGCCGACCGCCACGTCGTCTCGCCCGAAACCATCAAGTGGCTGGAGAACTACCACTTCTCCGGGTCGATCAGGGGCTACCGCGAAGGCGAAATGTTCTTCCCGAACTCCCCCATTCTGCAGGTGGAAGGCACCTTCGGCGAGTGCACGCTGCTGGAGACGCTGCTGCTGAGCATGCTCAACTACGATTCCGCGGTCGCCTCGGCCGCAAGCCGCATGGTGTCCGCGGCCAAAGACCGCCCCTGCATGGACATGGGCGGCCGCCGCACCAACGAATGGGCCGCCGTGGCAGCCGCGCGCGCCGCAGTGGTCGGCGGGTTCCAGGGCACCGCCAACCTGCTGGCCGCGCAGATCTATGGGCTCAAGGCCATCGGCACCGCCGCCCACTGCTTCACGCTGGTGCACGACGACGAACGCCAGGCCTTCGCCTCGCAGATCGCCGCGCTTGGAGAAAACACCACGCTGCTGGTCGACACCTACAACATCGAAGAGGCCGTGAAAACAGCCGTGGAGGTGGCCGGACCCCAGCTCGGCGGCGTGCGCATCGACTCCGGCGACCTCGCCTCCCTGGCCCAGCGCGTGCGCAACCAGCTCGACGCGCTCGGCGCCACCAACACCACCATCACCGTGACCAACGACCTCGACGAATACGCGCTGGCCGCCCTGCAGACCGCGCCCGTGGACTCCTACGGCGTGGGCACCATGCTGGTCACCGGTTCCGGCGCCCCCACCTGCGCCATGGTGTACAAGCTCACCGAGCGCGAGGGCGCGGACGGCGTGATGACCCCGGTCGCCAAGAAGAGCAAGGACAAGGCCACCGTCCCCGGCCGCAAACTCGCCTTCCGTTCATACGAATACGGTCTGGCCGACTGCGAGCATGTGATCTCCGGATCCGAGAGCAAACTCGCCGCCTACCGGAGCGACCCCGCATGGAAGAACCTGCTGGTGGATTACGTGGACCACGGCCAGATCGACTCCCGGTGGCAGGGTCACGACGCGATCATGACGGCGCACGAATACCGCGCCAAGGCCCTCGCCGAACTGCCGGTCACCGCGCAGTCCCTGATGAAGGGCGAGCCGGTGATCCCCACGCAGATCACCGTGCTCTGACAGGCCGCCCGGAAACGCTATGGCGCTACCGGGCGCCACCCCTCCTGACGTACACTGGTGAGCGTCATCACTCGACCATCAAAGGAGAACACATGAGTGAACACGAACCCTGCAGCTACTGCGACGAAGGCGCACTGCTCGACGAATTCGGCATTAAGATCATGGACCTGCCGGCGTCCAAGCTGGTGCTGTTCAAGGAGCAAAGCCACCCCGGTCGTGTGATCGTGGCCTCCAAGTTCCATGTCGGCGAGATCACCGAGCTCTCGCAAGAAGACCGCGCGGCCTTCTTCGAAGACGTCAACCGCGTCGCCGAGGCGGTGCACAAGCTGTTCAACCCCGACAAGGTCAACTACGGCGCCTACGGCGACACCGGCCGCCACCTGCACTTCCACCTGGTGCCGAAGTACCAGTCCGACCCGTTCGAATGGGGCAGCACCTTCGCCATGAACCCCAACCGCACATACCTCACCGCCGCCGAATACGACGAGATGATCGCCAAGTACCGCGAGGCGCTGTCCTGATCAGGCGGCTGCCACGCCAACGGTGACGACGGCCCGGCGTTCCTCTCATCGAGGCGCCGGGCCGTCGTCATATCTCCCGCGCTCATCCGCCGATATCGGGCATACCGGCGGCATATACGGGCACCTAGCGCGTCATCTCGTCATAGATGCGCTTGCAGTCGGGGCACACGGGGTATTGGCTGGGGTCATGCTTGGGCACCCACACCTTGCCGCAAAGCGCGACCACGGGACGGCCGGTCATTCTCGATTCGGCGATGCGTTCCTTCGACACGTAATGCGCGAAGCGATCCGCATCCCCGCCGTCATCCCTGTTGGTCTCCTCCTGCGTCTCCGGGCGCTCCAAAACAGCCGTGCCCGTACCCTGGTCGGGAGTGGACAGCGGCGCCAGCGGATCGGACAAATCATCATCGAACATGCTCATGACTCCATCATAGGCCGTACGCCGCGCCAAACGTCAGACGGCGCCAATGCCTCCCGTTCCCTCGCCGGCGCAAGGCGGGCCGAATCCCCATCGCCGCCAACTTGTTCATCGGCGGCGTTCTTTCGCCGGTGCGCGGTAGGCTGGGTCGTATGACAATCGCAGTATGCCCAGGTTCGTTCGATCCCGTCACCGCGGGACATTTGGACGTCATCGAACGTTGTGCCAAATTCTTTGACGAAGTTCACGTGGTGGTGGCCATCAATGCGGCGAAGACGCCGATGTTCTCCGTTGAAACGCGCACCGATGTGATCCGCCGCGCCCTCGACAAGGACGGCTTCCCCAACGTCAAGGTCGCGTCCACCAGCGGCCTGATCACCGAATACTGCCAGCAGGTTGGCGCGGAGGTAATCGTCAAGGGGCTGCGGCAGAACGGCGACTACGAAGCCGAACTGGGCATGGCGCTGGTGAATCGCAAGCTCGCCGGCATCGAAACGCTGTTCCTGCCGGCCAATCCGGTGCTCGAGCACATTTCCAGCTCGATCGTCAAGGATGTGGTTCGGCACGGCGGCGACGTCACCGGCATGGTTCCCAGCTGCGTCGTGACGATGCTCGAGGAAGCCGTGCGCAAGGAAAGGAGCCGCTGATGGCCAACGACCTGCCCACCACGCAGTTTTCCCCTCTTGATCCGACGCATTCGGAGCCTGCCGGCGGCGCCGCGAACGCCGATCAGGACGACGACACCGGCGAGGCGCGCACGATTGAGGTGAGTTCCATCGCCGACATCGACGCGCAGTCCTTCGCCCGGAACGACGGCACGAACGACGCCAAACCGGTTTCGCCGGCCACCGACGCCATACCGGCACCTCAGCCGCTGCCCTTCGCCCCGGTGGAGCATATCGAGCACGCGGCAAGCGCCCCGGCCCCGATCCCGACAGCATCACCAGCCCAGGCGGCGCCGGAACCCCCACGAGAGCCAGCCGAACCGGCC
>DBKS01000024.1:32020-37432 GCA_002298605.1 Bifidobacterium sp. UBA744
CGCCGAGCGACCGCAAGCCACGTCATGCGGCCATCCCGGAGCTTCCGGATCTACGCGCCAATGCCTCGGAAGAGCATTTCGACCCGCAAAGCGCGCAGTCACGCAATGAGTTCACCACGGTGTACGACATTCTGGACCGCATCGAAGCCACGCTGGACGAGGCCCAGACCCCCCTGTTCCAGCCGAATTTGGTGAAAGTGGATCGCGGGGAACTGACCGAGCAGCTCGAAGAGCTCAAGAAGATGCTGCCCGTGCAGCTCGAACGCGCCAGCGCTTTGATGCGCGAGGCCGAACGCCGTCTCGAGGGCGCGCAGACCCAGGCCAACGCGATCATCGCCGCGGCCCAGTCCCGCGCCGCCGGCATGATCAAGGATGCGAACGACCAGGCGCAATTCCTCGCCGGACAGGAGAACGTGGTCGCCCTCGCCCAAACCAGGGCGCGCATCACCATGGACACCGCACAGTCGAAGGCCGACCACCTGACCAACGGCGCCGACAAATACTGCGTCGACGTGATGGAATCGCTTGACCAGCAACTTGATAAGCTCAAGCAGGATGTGCAGGCGGGACTGAACGTGCTGTACACGCGCCAACAGCGGGCCGCGCAGGATTACGCGGCCACGCAGGCCGCCGTGCAGGGCGCGAACGATCAGGCGGACAATCAGCAGGAGGCATAACAGATGGCTCGCATCGAAGATTCGCCCTGGGCGGTGCCGGTCGCGCAGATCGCCGGCCGTCCGGGACAAAGCAAGCAACTGGATCGGACGTTCCCCGCGCCCAGCGGCATCGGCGACGAAGTGATCGGTGTCACCGAAGGCGATGACGTCGCCGTGTCCGGCAATTTCGAATCGATTGTGGACGGACTGATCTTCACCGGCCGCATCACGGCGCCGGCGCACGCCGAATGCACGCGGTGTCTCAAGCCCATCGAACATGATTGGGTCACCGACGTCACCGCGTTCTTCCCCTTCACGGATTCGCGTGACAGCCGTGGCGACCGCAACGGCGACGAAGTGGACATCATCGCCGGCGAGGACGAATCGGAGGACATCTATCCACTGTCGTCCGACGGCGCATTCGCCGATCTTGAGGCACTGTTGCGCGATTCGCTGGTCGAGGCCCTGCCCCTGCAGCCACTGTGCAAGCCGGATTGCCTGGGACTGTGCTCGCAATGCGGCCTGAATCTCAATGAGCATCCGGATCATCACCACGACGTCACGGACATTCGATTCGCCGCCCTGGCCGATTTCAAAGCCAAGCTGGAAGCCGAACAGCAGTAGGCGACGGAATGGGCGGTCCATGCGATTGGACAAAGTTCAGAACCTGCGCTACACTACTGAACGCTTAAGCTCATTTTCGTTCGAACGATAAAAGAGGAATAAATCATGGCTCTGCCTAAGTACAAGACCTCGCGCGCCAACACGCATTCGCGTCGCGCGAACTGGAAGGCGTCTGCTGTGCAGACCGCCGCCTGCCCGAACTGCGGTGCCCCCGCACTGCCTCACCTGGCGTGCCCGAACTGCGGTTCCTTCCGCGGCCGCGTCTACCGCTCCGCCATCAAGTCCGCCCACACCAAGTGAGTCGCGCTTGATCGAAGCTCATGCAAGCCCTGCCATCGACGGGTGGCGGGGCTTTTTGTTACCCCGGCGGCGCCCGACACCGCTGCCTCCCAAGTCCGCGCACACTACTAGGGATATGACTTATGACTGTGGAATTCGAGAAACAAGCGCCCGTTAACGAACTGCTCGACCGC
This sequence comes from Bifidobacterium sp. UBA744, assembly GCA_002298605.1. GTDB lineage: Bacteria > Actinomycetota > Actinomycetes > Actinomycetales > Bifidobacteriaceae > Bifidobacterium. The sequence continues at coordinate 33,774 of DBKS01000024.1, forward strand.
CTCGGCACGCGCATCAGCCCCGCGCTGCTGGTGGAGGCGCTCACCCACCGCTCCTTCGCCCACGAGCATGAAGGAGTCAAACAGTACGAACGTCTGGAATTCCTCGGCGACGCCGTGCTTGAACTGGTGGTCACCGAGACGCTGTTCACCACGCACCCCGATATGACCGAAGGCCAGCTCGCCAAGATCCGCGCCAAGGCGGTCTCGGAGGAATCGCTGTCGAAGATCGCGCGCGAAAAGCTGCAGGTCGGCCCCTTCATCCTGCTGGGGCACGGGGAGGCCGAACAGGGCGGCGCCGAAAAAAGCTCGATCCTATGCGACATTGTGGAATCGCTGATCGGCGCGACCTTCGTGGAGCATGGCATCGACGAGGCCCGCAAGGTCATTCACCATCTGATCGACGACACCCTGGCCGAAGTCGCCACCGAGGGCCCGGCACTGGATTGGAAAACCTCGCTGAGCGTCAAGGCGCATCAGATGAAGCTCGACGAACCGCGCTATCGCATGCGCGTGGAAGGCCCGGAATACGCCCTCGAATTCACCGCCAAGGCCACCATCGGCCCCAAGGACGAAATCATCGGCATCGGCAAGGGCACGTCGAAGCGCAAGGCCCAACTGGCCGCCGCCGAAATGGCGTGGCATACGCTTGACGACCGGCAAAAGGCCAAGCAGCGCTAACGTCTGTTCGGCCCCGCGCTTACACTGGTTGCATACGAAGCGCGGCCTTTGCCACAAGCAGTTACCGACGTCGCGCATCCTTTCGGGCATACCTGCCCGTGAATCCGAGTTTGCTGGAGAGAGGCATCATGGCTACACCCACCCCTTTGCAGGCGTTCAGCGCCCTGCCTAAACCCACTCCGACTGCCGACAAGCAGACGATTGTGGACGGCGAGAAGATGACCGGCGCCCAGGCTCTGGTCCGTTCGCTGGAGGACCTGGGCGTTCAGGACGTGTTCGGCATCCCCGGCGGAGCGATTCTGCCTGTATATCATCAGATCAACGACGACACCAAATTCCGCTTTGTGCTCATGCGCCACGAGCAGGCGGCCGGCCATGCCGCCGAGGGCTATGCCGTGGCCACCGGTCGCGTGGGCGTGTGTCTGGTCACCTCCGGCCCCGGCGCCACCAATGTGGTCACCGCCATCGCGGACGCCAATATGGATTCCGTGCCGATGATCGTCATCACCGGCCAGGTGGGCGTGCCGGCCATCGGCACCGACGCCTTCCAGGAAGCCGACATCGTGGGCATCACCTACCCGGTCGCCAAGCACTCCTACCTCGTCACCCGTGCACAGGACATTCCGCGCGTGCTCGCCGAGGCGCATTACATCGCCAGCACCGGCCGCCCCGGCCCGGTGGTTGTGGACCTGACCAAAACGGCCCAGACCGGCGAAATGTACTACTCGTGGCCGCAGCGCATGATTCTGCCCGGCTACAACCCCACCACCAAACCGCACGGCCATGTGCTGCGCGACGCGGCCAAGCTGTTCTCCCAGTCCTACCGCCCGGTGCTCTATGTCGGCGGCGGCGCGGTCCGCTCCGATGCGGGCGAGCAGGTGGCCAAGCTGGCCGAAGTGACCGGAGCCCCGATCGTCACCACCATGCCCGCCAGAGGCGTGGTGGCGGATTCCAATCCGCAGAACCTCGGCATGCTCGGCATGCACGGCACCATCGCCGCCACGGGCTCCGTGCAGCGGTGCGATCTTCTCGTGGCCATCGGCGCCCGCTTCGACGACCGAGTGACCGGCAAGCTTGACGCCTTCGCCCCCGCCGCGCGAGTGATCCACATTGACATCGATCCCGCCGAAATCGGCAAGAACCGCGTTCCCGACGTGCCGATCGTCGGAGATGTCAAGCAGGTGCTCACCGATCTCATTCCGCAGATCGAGCGCGAGCAGGCGATCCAGGGCAAGCCGGATCTCACGCCATGGTGGGATTTCCTCAACGACCTCAAGTCGAAGTACACGATCCATTACGACGAACCGGAGGATCAGCCCACAGACGGCTCCCTGTCGCCGCAATGGGTGGTCGAACAGTTGTCGAAGCACGCCGACCAATCCACCATCTGGGTAACCGGCGTGGGCCAGCATCAGATGTGGGCCGCGCAGCTGATCGACTTCGAGCATCAGCATTCGTGGATCAGCTCCGGAGGCCTGGGGACCATGGGCTTCGGTCTGCCGGCGGCCATGGGCGCCCTGGTGGGTTCGCAACGCGAATTCGACGCCAAGAAGCCCGTGTGGCTGATCGACGGCGACGGCTCCTTCCAGATGACCTCGGAGGAGCTGGCGGCGGCCTTCCTCGACCATGTGCCGGTGAAGATCGCCATCCTCAACAATTCCGTGTACGGCATGGTCCGCCAGTGGCAGACACTGTTCTACAACCATCATTACTCGCAGACCAATCTGCTTGACGGCGAGGCCCGCGAAGACACCCCAAGCGACGAGTTCTTCGACGTGCCGGATTTCGTCAAGCTGGCCGAAGCCTACGGATGCCTGGGACTGCGCGCGTTCACGCCGGAACAGGCCGTCGACGCCATCAAGCGCGCGAACGAGGTGAACGACCGCCCGGTGCTGATCGACTTCCGCGTGTTCAAGGACGCAATGGTATGGCCGATGGTATCCGCCGGCGCGTCGAACGACACCGTGACCTACCGTCCGGGCGTCAACCCCCTGGCGCACCGCGACGGCACCGCGAGCAACAAGTAGCCCGGCGGCATAGCATTCAAGCGTTGAAGGAGAATCCCATGGCAGTTGTTTACCCCGCCTCCCAGCCCGGTTCCGAGCGCCACACGCTTTCGGTGCTCGTGGAGAACCGGCCGGGCGTACTGGCCCGTATCGCCGGTCTGTTCGCCCGTCGTGCGTTCAATATCAATTCGCTGTCCGTCTCGCCCACCGAGCGGCCGGACATCTCGCGCGTGACCGTCACGGCCGATGTGGACGCCGCGCCGCTCGAACAGATCATCAAGCAGCTCAACAAGCTGCTGCACGTGCTCAAGATCGTGGACCTCGATCCGGAAACCACCGTGGAGCGCGAACTGGTGCTCATCAAGGTGGCCGCCGACGAATCCAACCGTTCCGACGTGCTGGAAATCGTGCGCCTGTTCCGCGTGCGCGTGGTGGACGTGAACCCGGAGTCGCTGACCATCGAGGCCACCGGCGCCGAAGGCAAGATCGACGCGCTGCTCGGCCTGCTGGAGCACTACGGCGTGATCGAGCTGGTCCGTTCCGGCGCGGTCGCCGTGTCCCGCGGTCCGAAGGCGCTGAGCGAGAAGGTGCTCGGCTCCGAGATCACCGGCCGCTGAACGGTCTGAACGGTATTATTTACGACAAAGCGCCGTTTCGCGATTCATGTCACGGGACGGCGCTACAGAACATCGAAAGCACTTGGGCCGGAACCGTCAGTGTGACAGTAATGCGCCCCTGCATGCTCGTAGGCGACTTGGCGAAAATGAAACCAAGGAGCATTGCGTTAATCAACGGGAACGGCAGACCGACAAGCGAATTGGCAACCATCATGACTCTATAGTTGTCGGTCAACGTCATCGGCAATATGCACAGGCAGATAGACAGGTAGGCGAGGCACACGGTTGGTCCGACAGGGACCTTATCGCTGAATCTGCCGGCAAGCAACGATCCTACAAGCATCGTCAACGATATGCC
>DBKS01000036.1 GCA_002298605.1 Bifidobacterium sp. UBA744
TGATCACGCAGCCCCTTATCCTCGACTTTTTAGCAAACCTCGCGCAGGAACTACTGTCGCAATCGGACGCAACACGCCGTCGTCAGCGTCCGTTTGCGACCGTACTTTCGGGGATAGGCTATCGCGCCTTGAAGTAGCGGAACAACTGGGATTCGCGGATGCCTGCCGCGCATGCGAGGCCTCCCAGCAGCAGACCGCACAGCATCGCCATGGGTGTTCGTACCGCCGCGAGCAACACCGATGCGGGCGATGTAAGCGACCAGCGCCACGTATAGGCCGTCAACAATGAAACCGCCGCCAGCACAGCCTCTCCGCCCCAGATCAGCGTTTCCACGCCAACCTGCGCCAGCAGATCGACCTTGCGCTGCCCGGAATGCAGAGCACCCGCGTATTCCAGCCGCCGTCTGCGCACCGACAGCACGCCTATCAGCGCGCCCAGCGCTAATCCGAGCACTGGCATCATGCGGGTGGAACGGCTGGCATACGCCGCAGCCGCGTCATAGCGCGAATCCGCGCCGCGATTCAATCCCATAACGCCGGAGGCCTGGCCGTGGGCGTCGCCGCCTCCGGCGACCACCGTCGCAAGCATCAGCGAATCCAGTCCCGGATTCACCGGCCACTGCTTGGCCCAACACTCCTCGAACGTCGTCGCTCCGGTTTCCGACGAGGGCGAATCCTCGCCCACCGGCACGATCACCGCATATCCGAATCTCGTATCGCGGCCGTCGTTTGGCCAGTCGAACACGCCGGCCACGCGCACCGTGCCATCCGTGGTTTCCAGAACGCCGCCCTCGACCATACCGAAGTCGCGCGCAACGTCCGCGGACACCCATATGCCGCTCGCATCCGCTACTTGTAGGCGGTCTGCGTCACCCACAGCGAGCAGTCGGATCATGCCGTCGGTGACCTCGTAGCTCGACAGATCCACGCCCGGTGTGGAGGCCGGCTCCACCTGCGGCCCCTTGCGCATCGCGCCCGAGGCCTGCGGACCGTTCGCCGCCCTAGTTAATCCGTCGCATGCAACGCCATCCACCGGGGAGCCGCCCGTCAGCACACGCACGTCGGCGTTCATCGCGATACGTGACGAGGCCTCGCGCTCCTGACCGATCACCGTCATCGCCTCATAGCCGCCCAGCAGCAGACCCGCCAGCAGCACGGCGAGAAACCACCACACGGCCCTGGCCGCTCCGGTCCCGATGTTGCGCAGCGCCTCGGAGCACAGTTCACGCCAGCGCATCGCCCTCACCCCCACCATCGCCGGCATTCCCACCATTGCCGGCACCGGGCGCGTAATGCGCGAGATCGATGACCCTATCGCAGGCGTCACGCGTGTCCGGATCATGCGTGGCGACCACCACGATCATGCCCCTGCCGGCCAGGGCCCCCAGCACGCCGCTGACCGAATGCGCGGTGCGGGTGTCAAGCTGCGCGGTGGGCTCATCCACCAGCAACATGTCCGGCCTGGAACACACCGCCCGGGCCAGCATTAGCCGCTGCGCCTCTCCACCGGACAACGCCGAGAACGGCCTGTTCGCGGCGTATGCAAGGTCAAACAGCCCCATCGCGTCCATCGCCTCGCGTTCGGCATCACCCCTGCGCATCCCCTTGGCGATCAGCGGGAACGTCACATGGTCTAGCGCCGTACGCTCGGCCACCCCATAGGGGTTCTGGAACACCCATCCCACGCGTCGTATGCCCTGCCGTTCCACCGAGCCCGCATAGGGCTGCTCCCATCCGGCGAGGATCGACAGCAACGTCGACTTGCCGCAACCCGAGGGACCGCACACCGCCACGGTCTCACCCGGCACAAATTGTGCGTCGAGGTGTTCGAACAGCAGGTCGGTTCCGGGGAACCGCTGCGCCAGGTCATGGACTGTCACCGGCATGATGACGCACCGTCCAGTGCGCTGCCGAGCGTCACGGATTCCAAAGCGCTTCCGTCTTCGGTCTGCACCAGGCTGACGCCGAGATCGGCGCCCACAATCGTCACCGGAACGCTCCTGCCGCCGCTCATCACGCAGCCTTTGCGCGCATTGCCGTCCTCGACGACCCCGAACACGGCGGCCGCGGGCACACGCACGGCCACCACCGGCTCCTTCAGTTCCAGAACCGCGTCCAATCCCTGCGACATGTCGATCTCGGGAGTTGACGTCATCTGCTGGAAATCGGCGGTGTCCGCCACTTGCCGGCAGAACCGGGCGTCGGCGATCTCGATCGTCCCCGCGGGAAGCGTGGCGGACTGGCCGAAAATGGTCAGCGTACGGTCCCTGTCGGAGGGACTGCCGTTTTTGACGGTCAGTTTGGTGATACCGCCCGGAATCTGCCCCACCGGAGACCCCGCGGACATGCCGAGGCCAACCACGCCCTGCCAGACGGATACCGAAACATGCTCCTGCGGCAGCCAGAGCACATCGGCGAGCGGCAATGATCCGGAATCCCCGAAGCCCGCGCCAACCGCCTTGCCCAGGGCCTTCACCGCGTTCGCCGTCGCCCGCGTATACGAGTCGGCGTCTGCGGGCGCCCCGTACCCCAGACGAGCCAGCTCGGCGTTCAACGCCCGCACATCGGGCCCTGAATCCCCCACCGCCAAGTCCCGGTAGAGCGGCGTTGCGGTGCTCAGCGCCACAATCTGTCGGCCGTTCACCGCCAAGGCGGCCTTGCCGGAATCAAGACCGGCGGCAGAATAATCCGCTGTCACCGTGCCCGACGCGTTGATGATCAGGTCGCGCTTGTCCGTCAGCTCGGGAACGACATTCACGCTCTGCCGACCGTCATAGCGCTGGCCCGACACCTCAGCCGAGGTGATTTCCTCCGGCGAATCCAGCAACGCCGGCGCACAGTCGGGAAGGAACAGCGCGCACGCGCCGACCGCAAGCGCCGCGGCAACCACCACCGCCAGCACCAGCCACGTCACCGAGATGGTACGCCGCCTCGCTTCGCCGCCGTTCGAGCCATTCCTTTTACTCTTCATGGCATTGCTTCCCCTGCTTCTCCCTGATCAGAACCATGTCGCCACAGGTTCGTCGGCGAATGACCTGACGGAATTATTCGCCACCTCGCAACCGCGAACCTCCATGTTCCGGTCGTCGAAACTGTAATTCCCGCTCGCCTTTTCCGCGGCATACTGCCCCGCCGTGTAGTTCCCGGGCACAAGGTCGCTGCGATGCAGACAATCCACAATGGCCTCGCTCGCATTCGCATAAAAATTCACGTTACCGACCTGCACCCCATACACGTCGATGACGGGAACCACTTCTCCGTAGCACGCGGACTGATCCTCACTCGCCTTTTGCTCCTGCGCTTGCGTACCCTCTCGATGAAGACTGTCGACATACAGCCCGTTGGGGTACTTGATGAGGACGATTTCCTTGATTCCCCTTCCCGTCATGCACTGCTTGTATCGAGACCACGCCGCCTCATAATCGGACATGGGAATATTCCCGGTTTCCTTTGCCCGGTCCAGCACGTCCTGGGCAAACTGCGAAGGCGGCTCATACAAACGACTTTCATACCAGTCGATGTATTCACTCAACGAATTCGCATTCTTCTGCCCAAGACCAGCAAGCTGCATCGGCTGGGCGGCTGCTTCGGACGTCCCGGAAGAAGATTCCGAAGCAGCCTGGCCACCGGCACTGCATGCACCTTGGGTCATGATCAGCAGCCCCGACATAAAAAGAGCGCAGACTCTTCTTATGTTGTTCTGCATATCAGTAAACCTTTGCACCATCATTGGTTAACTGCTCTTTTCCATAAATGCTTCTGTCAATCACCAGACCGCGACCATAAACATCAGCAGATTTAATAACGCTATCCTGCTTAACACAGACATGGCATCTCGCTGCTCGTGATTCACATGACGCATATGAGTAAGACCAGTTATATTTCCAGTATCCGGCCATAGCGCTATTGCTAATCTCTTTGTCATTCCACCACGCATTGGCAGCTGGAACACTTATTCCTGTTGCCAGTGCCGCAGAAAGAAATGCAACAATCACCGTCCTATAGCACTTCCTAGTTTGCTTTTGCATATTAGATCCTTTGATGAGACTGTGAAATCAACGCTGATTTCACAACTTATGATACCACCGAAACCTTTATGGCTGTAATCGGTAGCCTAAGTGGGCTGATAGGTCACTCAGCATCATCTGAGTGAGTGCCAGCGCTCACCCTTCGTGCCTTTTATGCGTTTGACCTTTTCCGTAGCCATTAGATTCTCCAGCGCGTCATCCACATTGATTTTCGCCTTTTCGATAAGGATCAAGTCAATTCTTCCTTGGATACAGGTCCCTGTGCCACGCTGAGAACGTACATCAACCAATTCATCTTCATCTTTGCAATCGGCACGTCGATTGAGGTTCTCGTTCTTATATTACCTTAGGTTTCCCTCGTAACACTGACGCGAGTATTGCATCAGCGTGCCGCGAGCTCCCAGTCCTCCTACGTAATTCCGAAAGGCCGCGAATCTTCGAACAGGCGGAACACAGATGCCCGCTTCTCGCGCAGATACGTGCCGTGAGCCCGACGCGGATCCCCTCAGTGTTCTCTGAAAGTCTTTAACTTTTCGGTGATGATTTCAGCCTTCACAACATGTGGCAACCGTATGAAGGTACATTCTCAGATGGCTGGACTCTGACGAGGATTCGTTGGCTTTGGCATAGCCACCGCACTCGTAGAACCGGTTCATCTGCTCGTTAGAGTAGTCTTCGGGTAACGCCTCTGCATAGTATGGAAGCTTTGTCGACGACACAAGCGAAATCGGTTTTTCGTCGATAGCACGGACATTAAGCCCATCGCTATATGCGGAGATATACAGGAACCGCTATTGAAAGCCCATTTCAGCCCCAGCCTCGAACATTCCCTTCATTGAAGGTTGAGCGGAAATCACCACGACTGCCCTATATCTGTGTTCCGGGATGAACCCATGATGACCATGGTGTCCTGATGCTCCTCCGGTTCATCGAGGTCGAATCTGCCGCCCTTCTGTTCCACGAGGAACCTGTCCTCCAGGCACAGTACGTCGATGAAACCGCCGCCAACGGTCTTACTCGAACAGCACGTTCTCGGTCACGTTCCCCACGCCTAGGACGTTGCCCAGCAGGCCGATCCAGAAACGCTGGGTCTCTCCTGCTTCTCGTCGCCACGATCCTTCCAACGCTGGATGAACGTCAACCTGCTCAAGAACACTCCTGCCGCTCATCATCCCACAGACATGCGAATTTCCGGGTAGCCACCATCCAACTCAAAGCGTCAGTGAGAGGCAAGTGGCCCGGAGCGCAGCGTAGTGGCCACGCGGCAGCGGATACGGGTTCTTAGGGAACTTGTTCCCTAAGCGGGGAATGGGGCAGAGCCCCAATAACCAAATATGATTAGCAATTTCACAGACACTTACGTAAATATCGATATCTTTTGATTCTTTTGACTCTTTTAGTGTTTCCAAGCCTTTTGGCTTGATTCTTTGCCGTGACCCTATTGAATCTTTACCTGTTTCCGTCTATCAAATGCGTTCCGTCAAACAACAAGTATGAACGATTCTTTCTCTCTCGAAGATTAGACGCACTCTAGACGCAATGACTACGAGAACATGTCACATCTTGTCAATCTCCTCAACAATCATCAACACCGAAATCATTGAAATTCCAACATTTTTCAACATCTCTGCAAATAACGAATGCAACGGTTTCCCGCCCAAATAGATCGTGGGTTGTGGGTTCGAATC
>DBKS01000061.1 GCA_002298605.1 Bifidobacterium sp. UBA744
AGCATTCAGTAGGGTCTTATTCAGAGGTCGCCAGAGCTGGATCAGCCCTCAGTACTTCATACCCATGGCGGAACGCACCTGATCGAGCGTCTCCTCGGCGATCGCGTTGGCGCGGGCATTGCCGTCATGCAGAATGTCGCGGATGGTGTCCATATCCTTGGCCAATTCGGCGCGGCGCTCGCGATGTGGTGCCAGGAACTCGTTCACCGAATCAATCACGTATTTCTTCAACGCCCCTGCTCCGGCATTGCCGATCTCTTCGGCGATATCCTTCGGGTCACGGCCGGTCACCAATCCGGCGGTGGTCAGCAAAGCGGAAACCTGCGGGCGCGCGATGGGGTCAAAGGTGATGCGGCGCTCGGAATCGGTCGGGCTCTTCTTGATGAGTTTGGCGGTTTCCTCGGCGGTGGCGCCCAGCATAATCGAGTTGCCATAGGACTTGCTCATCTTGCGGCCGTCAAGACCCGGAATTTCCGGTGCGTCGGACAGAATGGCCGAGGGCTCGGGGAACACCGGACTCTTCTTGGCGTAGCGTTCGTTGAAACGACGCGCGATGGTGCGGGTGATTTCGACATGCGGCAGGTTGTCCTTGCCGATCGGCACCACGTTGGCCTTGCAGAACAGAATGTCGCATGCCTGATGCACCGGATAGGTGAGCAGCAGACCGGTGAGTGCGTGGCCGGATGCCTCCATCTCGGATTTCACGGTCGGATTGCGGTGCAGCTCCGCTTCGGTGACCAGCGACAGGAACGGCAGCATGAGCTGATTCTCGGCGGACACGGCGGAATGCGTGAAGATCATGGTTTTGGCTGGGTCGATGCCGGCTGCCATGTAATCGAGCACCAGATTGAGCACATTGTCCTCGATGTGCTCGGTGGTGTCGCGATCGGTGATGACCTGATAGTCCGCGATGATGATATTGGTGTTCACGCCGCGGTTCTGCATGGCCACGCGTTCCTTGATGGAGCCGAAATAGTGGCCGAGGTGCAGACGGCCCGTCGGGCGGTCGCCGGTGAGCATGGTGAATTTGCCGGGGTTGGCTTCGAGCTTGGCGAGCGTCGCGTCCGAGCGTTTCTTCGCTGCCAGAAAACTTGCGCTCATTTCGTTGCCGGCTGCTGTCAACCGTGCTTCCGCCTGCTCGTCAGTCATTGCCACGTCCCTTGTCATTGTGTGAAAACGGTACAAAAGTTCGCTTTTATGGTAAAAGTTCAAGCCGACAACCGAACAAGTGGTACTCTCTTATGTGATGAATTGATCGAAACTCGAGAATCGTAAGTCAGGGGATCACAGACATGGGTCGCGGACGTCAAAAAGCAAAGCAACAGAAAATTGCCCGTAAGCTCAAGTACCTGACTACGGATACCGATTATGACGAGTTGGCCAAAGAACTGAGCGCCCAGGAAGTCGGTACCGGTTCCTTTGATCCTTTCGCCGATGTTGAGGGTGACGATCGCAGGTCCGGCGTTTCAGCCAAGGTGTCCGATGTTCAGTCAGACTCCCCGTCGGAACGGGACGATGACCTCGATGAATATGCCAAATGGGCTGCCGAAGCGGCCGAGGCAGCGGCGAAGGCTACTAGCGGTGAGCCTTCTTCCGTCGCGGCGTCGGCGAAAGCCACCCCGAAACCCCATCGTCCGATTCCCATTCCCATGCCGAGCGCGCTGAAGCACAAGAAGGCGTGAGAGAGGGCGCGATACCGCTAGAGCGGCAGCAGATCGCTCAGGTCGTCGCGCTCCCCCACCGCGCTGATGCGTCCGGCAGTTTTTTCCTCGTCCCATGTTGTCACGCCGGAGGCGAGGCGGAGCCATACGTCGGGTTCCAGTTCAATCACGTCGGGTGGTGTGAGGTTGTGGGGGTCCGAGGCGGGGCCGTCCAGGATCTTGATGGCGCCCCACGGAGCCACGCGGACTTCCACGCCTTCGCCGGGTGCGCGGCATTCGAGCAGATGCAATGTGTAGCGCACCGCCATGGCCCATGTCGGTCGGGGCATGTCCGGATGGACAGCCAGTCTGAGTTCCTTGTTTTCCGCATTGTCCGCATCGTTTCCGCTCGCCGTCCGAGACGGGCCGCTGCCGGCTATCTGCTTCGCCGCTTCGCGCCACTGATGCCATGCCTCGCGCCCTGTGGCAAGGTCTTGTCTCCGTATAACCGCCATATGCCGTATTGTGGCACGGCTCTGAGATGCGGGCAACGTGGCCGTGGGCCGGCGGTGACGTCGCCGTCCTGCTGCTCTCGATAGTTTGATGGTCTGTTACACAGAGTTCATGCATGTGGTATGCGGCGACTCCCGACACGGGGCATAATGAATGCAGGGAATGCCGCAAGGAAAGAGGGTCTCCATATGACTGAAATCACTGCACCGAAATCTCCGGTCACCACGGCGGAATTTGTCGACGAGATTCGCGAACAACTGAAGTACGCCCAGGGCGTGACGCCGGAACAGGCAACGGAGTCTGACATCTATGTCGCCGCGTCTCTCGCCGTGCGCAAACATCTGATGGATTCGTGGTTCAAAACCCAGTCCGACATGGTCCATGGCACCACCAAGGCCGTGGGCTACCTCTCCGCCGAGTTCTTGCTGGGCAAGCAGCTGCGCAACGCCCTGCTGAATGCCGGCATGATCGGTGAGTTCGATGAGGCCGTCAAGACCTTGGGATTCGACCCGCAGGCGGTTATCGACGCCGAACACGAGCCGGGTTTGGGCAACGGCGGTCTGGGCCGTCTGGCCGCCTGCTTCATCGACTCCCTTGCGTCGTTGGGTGTGCCGGCGTTTGGCTATGGCATCCAGTATCAGTACGGCATCTTCGAGCAGGCTTTCGATAAGGACGGCAAGCAGATCGAGAAGCCCGACTATTGGCTGACCAATGAGGAGCCATGGGGTCATGTCGACTACAACCGCTCGCAGAAGGTTGATTTCGGCGGCGAGGTGGTCGAGGAAGCCGGCAGGAAGGTGTGGAAGCCGTCTTGGTCGGTGCGTGCCGTGCCGGTGGACTATCTGGTTCCCGGGTATGCCTCCGGCCGTGTGAACACGCTGAGGCTGTGGCGCGCCAAAAGTTATGACGAGTTCGATCTGCTCACGTTCAACAAGTCCGACTATCTGGACGCCGTCGAACCGCAGGTCAAAGCCGAGAACATCTCCAAGATCCTCTACCCGGAGGATTCCACGCCGCAGGGTAAGGCGTTGCGTCTGGAGCAGCAGTACTTCTTCGTCGCCGCTTCGTTGCACGATGCCATCCGCGTGTTCTACCCCGGTCAGGACAAGCCTGATCTGACCACCTTCCCGAACAAGATCACCTTCCAGCTCAACGATACGCATCCGGTGATCGGCATTCCGGAGCTTATGCGCATCCTGATCGACGAATACGGCTACGACTGGGATACCGCTTGGGGCATCACCACCAAGACCTTCAACTACACCTGCCATACCCTGCTGCCTGAGGCGCTTGAGGTCTGGCCGGCGAAGCTGATCGGCGAGCTGCTGCCGCGTCATTTGGAGATCATTAACGAGATCAACGATCACTTCCTGGCCGAACTCAGGACGATGACGCGCGACAAGGAGCGCATCGAGCGTATGCGCATTGTCACCGACGAAGCCGAACCGAAGGTTCGCATGGCGTATCTCGCCACGGCGGGCGGCTCGCACGTCAATGGCGTGGCCGAATTGCATTCCCAGCTGTTGAAGGACGTTACGCTGCGCGACTTCTCCGACCTGTTCCCGGAGAAGTTCACCAACGTCACCAACGGCGTCACTCCGCGTCGTTTCGTGCGTCTCGCCAACCCACGCCTGTCCGCGTTGATTACCGAGGGGCTTGGCACGGACAAGTGGCTGAGCGATCTTGAAATGCTCCAGGGGCTGGTTCCGCTGGCCCAGGATGATGAATTCGTCAAGAAGTTCGCCGCCGTCAAGCAGGCCAACAAGGACGATTTCGCCGCCTATGCCAAGCGCGAGTATGGTTTCGATCTCGACACCTCCACCATGTTCAACACGATGGTCAAGCGTCTGCACGAGTACAAGCGCCAGGCTCTGAAGATCCTCGCGCTGATCGCCCGCTACGCCGACATCAAGACCGGCAAGATTTCGGCCGACGACGTGCTGCCGCGCACCGTGTTCTTCGGCGCCAAGTCCGCCCCGGGCTATTACATGGCCAAGCTGACCATTCAGCTCATCAATAACGTGGCTCGCGTGGTCAACAACGATCCTGATGTGAAAGGCAAGCTCAAGGTCTACTTCCCTTGGAATTACAATGTCCGCTTGGCGCAGCACCTCATTCCGGCCACTGATCTTGACGAGCAGATTTCCCAGGCCGGCAAGGAAGCCTCCGGCACGGGCAACATGAAATTCGCTCTCAACGGCGCATTGACCGTCGGCACGCTTGACGGTGCGAACGTCGAGATTCGTGAACGTGTGGGCGCCGAGAACTTCTTCCTCTTCGGCATGACTGTTGACGAGGTGGAGGACCTGTACGACAAGGGCTACGATCCGGCCAAGTACTATGAGGCGGATCCGAGGCTCAAGCAGGCCATCGACATGGTGTCCGACGGCACCTTCTCGAATGGCGACCGCACCGTGTACGCGCCGCTTGTGGCTGACTGGCTGACCAAGGACTGGTTCATGACCTTGGCTGATTTCACCGCCTATACCGAGATCCAGGCCGATATCGAGGCTCTGTATCGCGATCCGCTCGAGTGGAACCGCAGGGCCCTGCTCAACGTCGCGAACTCCGGCTATTTCAGCTCCGACCGCTCGATGGAGGATTACCTTCAGCGAATCTGGCATACCGGCCCGCTTGCTCCGCTTGCGTGACGTTGCTCCGCCGCGCTGGCTGGCTCAGCCGTAATCCGCCGATTTCCCACGTTATGCGCGGAGTGTTCGACGGATTTGCGTTGGCGGTCATGGCAGACTGAATGTCATGGATGACAAACAGGCGATGCGCGGAGCACTGGCGTTGGCGCAATGTGCGGCTGCCGCCGGTGACGTGCCGGTTGGTGCGGTGGTGCTTGACGCGTCGGGCGTTGTAATCGGCAGGGGGTATAACACCCGCGAAGTGCATGGCGATCCATTGGCGCATGCTGAGATTCTCGCCATGCGTCAGGCTGCGGAACACCGCGCCTCCGCCTTGGGCGCTGCATGTTCCGCCACTGCGGATAGCGTCGCCCGGGCGGGCGGATCCCATGCGGCCGCCGCTTGGAATCTCGCCGACTGCACTTTGGTGGTCACGTTGGAGCCGTGTCCGATGTGCGCCGGCGCGTGCCTGCAGACTCATATCGGCCGTATTGTGTTTGGTGCGTGGGATTCCAAGCTCGGCGCCTGCGGTTCCGTCTGGGATATTCCGCGCGATCCCCATATCGGCCACTCCCCCGAAATCTACGGCGGCGTGCTCGAGCGGGAGTCCGCCATGCTGCTCGCCGAATTCTTTGCGCCCAGACGGTGAGGACAAGGAGGCTGCGATGTCGCGAACCGAACGTTTCCAAAGGCAAACTCATGACGGCGCGAAGCTGACGGCTGTCTATCTTGAAGACAGCGCCGCCGGCGCCGCCTTCGGATTGGCGTCATGCGGCGAAGAGCTGCCTCGCATTGTGCACTGGGGCCGCCCGCTCGCCCACCCCGAAACCCTGTTGAATGCGTATGCGGCTCTTAAGCCGCAGCGCGTGTCCGGCGCGCTGGACGAGACGCCATGGCCGTCCATCATGCCCACGCAGGCGGAATCCTGGATCGGCGAGCCGCGAATGGTGTTGCGCCGCGGCGGTACGGAGTTGTTCCCCAAATTCACCGTTGGCGAGGTGAATGTCGACGCGGAGCAATCCGGCTCCATGCGCGCCACCTTGGATTTCAATGCCGCCAAGGGGCCGGAAGACATCACTGATGTCTGCGGCGTCGCACGCACCACCGGCAGGCGCACGGTCCCCGGTGTAACGGTTACGGCCGCCGACGTCGAATTGGGTGTCGAACTGGTATGGCAGGCGCAGCTTGTTCCGGGAGGGCTGGTCCGCCAACGGGCCACTGTGCGCAATCTGTTTGACGATCGTTCGACGCCTCTGGAAATCGGCCATGTGGAGTTGAGCTTCCCACTGCCCGCATCGGCCAGTGAAATACTGACCACTACCGGGCACCATCTGCGCGAACGGTCCCCGCAGCGCCAGCCGCTTACCATCGGGCGCTTTGAAAAAAGCGCGTTCGTGGGACGACCGGATTTCGACGCAAGCTTGCTGCTGAATGCTGGCCGACCTGGTTTCGGCTTCGAATCCGGTGAAGTGTACAGCGTGCATGTGGCGTGGAGCGGCAATTCCGTGCTGTCGGCCGAACGGCTGCCGTACACGCAGGGGGTGATTGGCGGTGGCGAGCTGCTGTTCGGCGGCGAGGTCATGTTGCCGGGTGGGGCCGATGCCTGCGCATACACGACCCCATGGGTGTATGGTTCCTTCGGCGACGGCCTGAACGAAGTGTCCGCCCGCTTCCACGAATACGTTCGCAGCCGGCACCCGCGTCTGTTCTCGCATGGCCGTCCGGTGCTGTTGAACAGTTGGGAGGCCGTGTATTTCAATCACCGGTACGACACTATGAGGCGATTGGCCGATCAGGCGGCGGCCGCCGGTGTGGAACGCTTCGTGGTGGATGACGGTTGGTTCGGTTCCCGCCGAGACGACACCTCCGGACTCGGAGACTGGCAGATCGCGCAGGAGGTGTGGCCTGATGGTCCGAAATCGTTGAAAGCGCTCGCCGAATACGTGCATGGCAAGGGAATGCAGTTCGGCTTGTGGTTCGAGCCCGAGATGGTTAATCCCGACTCCAATGTGGCGCGTGAGCATCCCGAGTGGATTCTGTCACCCACCGATACGCGACTTCCCATGCAGGGCCGCAGTCAACAGGTGTTGGATCTGACGAATCCGGATGCCTTTGCTTATGTCTTCGATTGCATGGATTCGCTGATTGACGAACTGGGCGTCGATTACATCAAATGGGATCACAACAAATTGGTCACCGAGCCGGTGTCCCGTCGTTCCGGCCGTCCCGCCGTCCACTATCAGACGTTGGCCGTTTATCGTATCATCGCCGGTTTGAAACGCAGGCATCCGGGTCTGGAAATCGAAAGCTGCTCCTCAGGCGGCGGTCGCGTGGACCTCGGCATTCTGGAATACGTCGATCGCATCTGGGCGTCGGATTGCGTGGATCCAGTGGAGCGGGCCGATATCCAGCGCTACACATCGCTGCTGGTGCCGCCCGCGATGATCGGCGAGCATGTCGGCGCCAGTCCCGCCCATGCCACGCATCGCGCCACGAGTCAGGAGCTGCGTATGGCCATGGCATTCTTCGGGCATATGGGCATTGAATGGAACCTCAGCATCGAGCCCCGCGAAGCGATTGACCAGCTTGCCATATGGGCGAACGAGTTCAAGAAACATCGCGACTGGTTCGCCATCGATACCTGCGTGCATGGTGACGTCTCCGATCCCGCCGTGCGGCTTGACGGCATGGTGTCGCCGGACCGCGCCGCCGCCGTCTATCGCTTTACGCAACTCACGTCCAGTCAGACGTATCCGTCGGCTCCCGTCCGCTTGCCGGGGCTTGATCCCGCCCGTCTGTACCATGTAAGCCCGCTTGCCCCGTCACTTGATGCGGCGGATTCTCGGATCGCCAACGGGCAGAGCGAACTCGGCTGGTGGAACGGGGAGGGCGTGGTGATGGACGGCGAGGCTCTGCTGCGATACGGCATCCGCGTGCTGTCTCTGCATCCCGCCCAGGCGGTTCTTTTTCAGGCCAGGCAAGTGCGGTGATTCGTGTGTGGCGCACGTGGAAGGACGTCGGTGGGGAGGCGCGGTCGCGCGTTACAATATCCGGCATGGAACAGAAAGATGTTTTGAAGGCGCTGCAGCGTGACCATGCGGCGGAACTGAAGCTCGCAGCCGAGCGTCTGAAGGGTACCGCCCGTCACACCGAGATCATCCCCTCCCCTGCGCTCAGTGAGCTGACTGGTCACGAGATTCTGCTCAAGCCGGAGAACCTGCAGGTTACCGGATCGTTCAAGATCCGTGGCGCCTATAACAAAATCGCCTCGCTGTCCGATGAGGAGCTTGCGCATGGGATTGTGACCGCCTCCGCGGGTAACCATGCCCAGGGTGTCGCCTATGCGGCCCGTGAGCGAGGAGCCAAGGCAACGATTTGCATGCCGCAGATCACTCCGCCGCTGAAGGTGGACGCCACCAAGGCCTATGGCGCCGATGTGGTGCTGTACGGTGAGGTGTTCGACGAGTCCGCCGCGCGTGCGCAGGAGCTCAGCGCCACCGAGGGCATGATCTACGTGCCTCCGTTCGATGATTATGAGGTGCTGTGCGGTCAGGGCACCATTGGCTTGGAGATCCTTGAGGATGTGCCGAATGTCACCGATGTGGTCGTTCCGCTTGGCGGCGGTGGTCTTGGTGCCGGCGTGGCCTTGGCGATCAAGACCTTCAAGCCGGATGTGCGTGTTATCGGCGCGATTCCGGAGGGAAGCCCGGCTTGGAAGAATTCCCTGGCCGCCGGTCGCGTCGTTCCGGCCGATCAGGTGCTGACTTCGGCCGAGGGGGTGGCCGTCAAGCGTCCCGGAGATCTGACCTTTGCGCTGCTTAATGAGTTTTTGGATGATCTGGTGACGGTGTCCGAGCGCGACATCAACGAGATGATCCTGCTGATGCTCGAGAAGCACAAGCTGGTGGTCGAGGCCGCTGGCGCGGTGTCGTTGGCTGCGCTGGAGCATCTGAACCTGCGTTCACGCAAGTTTGCCGCCGCCGCCGGTCCGCATGTGGTGGTGCCGATCCTGTCCGGCGGCAATGAGGATACGGTATCGATCGGAGCGGTGATTCAGAAGGGCATGATTTCCCGCGGCCGTATCATGAATTTCGAAGTTGAGTTGCCGGATACCCCCGGCCAGCTGGTGAAGGTCGCCACCATCCTCGCCAAGGAACGCGCCAATGTTATTGCGCTGGATCACGATCAGTTCAAGGCTTCGCGTTATACCGACGCGGTGTCGTTGGGCGTCACGGTCGAGACCAACGGTCCCGACCATATCGACCAGGTCTTCGCCGCGTTGCGTGCCGCCGGCTACAGTCCCAAGCGCATTTACTGAATCGGTGTGGAATCGTGCGCTGCTTGCCAGCAGTCGGATTCGCATAGTGAGGGACCGCGTATCTGCCAAGTCCGCGGATCATGCATAATGAGCCGGCAAGTACCCGGTGACGTGCATGATCCGCGGGATCGGCGAATACGCGGTCCTTTACTGTCGCTGACTATTACTTGCGGAATGTATGCGCCTCAATGATTATTGGCGCTTGTTGGCGGCGATCTCCTCGTCCACCAGTTTCGGCAGCGCAGTGGCGATGTCGTCGCGAATGAGTCGCGTTGCCAGACGGTCATATTGCGTACGGCCCATATTCATAATGGTGATCGGCACCCCGGCCTGTGCTGCCACGGGGACTATGCTGGCCGCCGGCATCACTTCGAGTGTTGACCCGATGACCCACAGCTCGTCGGCTGCACTGGACAGGCGATACGATTTTTCCATCGCGCCTTCGGGAAGATTCTCTCCGAAATACACCACATCGGTTTTGATGATGCCGTTGCAGGGCATGTCGCCGGCATATTTGAGCTTGCGATGGCAGTGCGGGTCGGGGTCGGCGTCCAGTCGGGCCATGATGTCGGCGGTATTGTATGCGGCATGGCATTTCATGCAGTGGCTGGTGTCGATGGTGCCGTGCAGGTTGACGATGACGTTGCTGCTGTTGCCGGCTTTTTCGTGAAGCGCGTCAAAATTTTGCGTGGCCAGCAGTGTGAGCAGGCCGGCTCGTTCGAGTTTGGCAAGCGCCAGATGTGCGGTGCCGGGCTGCGCGTTCCAGACGGGTGACTCCTTCTGCCAGCGCCATGAATATTCACGGGCTTCGCGGTCGTGGAGGAACAGGTCGATATCGTAGACGCTTGTTTGTTCCGGATGTTTGGTCCATACCCCGTCGGGGCCACGAAAATCCGGGATGCCGGCCGAGGTGGAGATGCCGGCACCGGTTAATACTGCGATCTTCTTCATGACTCAAGTCTTAGCACTGATTGGTGCTGGTTTTTTGGCGCTGGTTTCAGGTGGCCAAGATGTAACCGACTGTTCAGATAATTCGTAACATGACGGCGACACACCGGATGGATAATTATTACTAGGAATTTTTTCGGGCATCCGCCCGGGAAACCGCAAATCAAGCGTGTGACGGAGGAAATTCGACACGCCGAGAGAACCGCGTTATTCCAACGGTTCTAGGCATTGTTGCGCTTGCTGATTTGCGTGGGTGTGGATGTT
>DBKS01000043.1:0-5825 GCA_002298605.1 Bifidobacterium sp. UBA744
GCTTTCGCCCAGCTTCTTGAGCTGGCGCAGGAAAATGTCGGAGGAATAGACGCCCGCGGGGCCGGCACCGATAACGGCGATGCGCAATTCGTTGGTGTTGTTTTCGGAATTCTCAGTCACGCGCTCTAGCCTAACGCAAACCGACGAATCACAACAGGGGCCGGATGGCTTAATGGAGATAATTCCAAACCCGCTTCCATCTGCATTCCGCACCCCCCGCCGAATTGCTTTCATGGTCCCCAAGCGCCGTTATTCGCGATCCAGCATCGCAGTCAACGCCCACAGGATGCTCACCACATCGATGGCTTCCTGCAAAAAAGCACCGACCACAACGGGGATCAGGTCGAATGCGGCCGCGACCATGCCAATGACGGCGAGCGTAAGGCCGGCGATCACCGCCTGCAGCATCACGCGCTTGGTGTGACGGGCGATTGCGATTGCGCGGGGCACCGCGGCGATATCGTCGTTCATAATCACCACTTGCGCGGACTCGGAAGCGGCCGTGGACATGCCGTCCGTGATGGCCATGCCGATGGTGGCCGAGGCGAGCACCGGCGCGTCGTTCACACCGTCGCCGACCATCATGGTGATCTCGTGCGAGGACTGGGCCACGGCCTTCACCTTGTCTTCCGGGAAGAGTTCGGCGCGAACGTCGTCGATGCCGATCTGTTCGGCGATGATTCTGGCGGAGGCCGCCTTGTCGCCCGTCAGCATGGTCAGACGGTTGACGCCCAATTCCTTCAGGCGCGCGACAGCCGCCTTCGCATTGGCCCGCGGCACGTCCTTCAGCACAATGCGCGCAACCAGATGCCCGTCGACCGCCACATACGACGCCATCTCGTCGGGGGCAAGCTGCGCAAAGCGGGGGCGCAGATCACTGCCGGCGCCATCGGAGCGCATGAATCCGCGTTCATCCGAAGCGACGAAAGCGTATCGCCCAACGCGCACCTCGTGTCCGTTCACCTCGCCGGTCACGCCGCTGCCGGCATCCTCACGCACATGCTTGACCACCGGGTATTCGCGTCCGCGGCCCATCCAACTCGCCTCGGGCTCCGGGCAACGACGCTGGCCGGCATCGTAACGGTCATGCAGGCGCGTAATCGCGGCATTGCCGGCAGCCGCAATGCCCTTCGCCAGAATATGCACCGAATAGGATTCCACCACGCCGGCGAACATCAGTACATGATCCTTGCTGAGCCGGGCCGCGGGCCCCTCGAGCCCCTTGGCCATGTCCACGCGCACCACCTGAGGCCGTTTGACGGTCAGCGTGCCGGTTTTGTCGAAGAACACATGGGTGATGCGGCCCAGATTCTCCAGCACCTCCTGGGCCTTGATGAGCACGCCGGCCTTGGCGAGGCGACCGGTGCCGGCCATATAGGCGACGGGGGCGGCGATCAGCAGCGGACATGGGGTGGCCAGCACCAGCACTTGGGCGAAGCGCAGCGGCGTGCCGGAGACGAACCAGGCCAAACCGGCGATCACGAAGGAAATCACCGTGAACGGCACCGCCAGCAAATCAGCGGTTTTCACCACTGCCGGCCGAGACTCCTGCGCGGAAGAAACCAGCTCCAGGATGCGCTGGTATTGCGAATCGTGGGCGAGTTTGGAAGCCCTCATGGTGATCATCGAAGCGCCATTTACCGCACCGGACAGGATCCGCGCACCGGCATATACCTCACGTGGCACCGGTTCGCCGTTGATATTCGACAGGTCAAGCGTGGCCGAGCCGGAGAGCAATTCGCCATCGACCGGCACGGTTTCGCCTGGCAGCACCACCAACAGGTCATTCAACCGAACATCCTGCACCGGCACCGAGCGGTAATGCGTCGAGCCGGTTCCCTTCCCATCGTTTTCCCGGGGGGCGGCCGTCACGCGGCGGAATCCATCCGGCGAAGCGGCAACGGCAGCCGACGACGACGCCGTCTGCGCAAGGTACCATGGGGTCTCCTCGTCTCTCGAATGCCTCATGGCCTGGCTGTCGGCTCCACGCGTATCCGGAATGCCGCCGTCCTTGCCGACGCCCTTGCCGCCGTCCTCGTTGCCCACACCAGGCAGATCAACCACATGCGCAATGTGGGGAGCCGCCTTGAGCAGGGCGGTCAGCGAACTCCCCGCCTTGGCCTGCGCGTACTCCTCGATGGCCTCACCGGAGGCGATCATCAGCGTAACCGCCCAACTTGCCCAGTATTCCCGCACGGCCAACGTGGACAGGATCGCCACCACGGCCAGCACATCCACGCCAACATGACCGTGTCGAATATCCTCAATCATGCCGATCAGCGTGTCGCCCACGGTGTAGAGCACCAGCGCGACCACGATCCATTGCCCAAGCGACGGATTGACGGGCCACCCCCACACGGCCGTCGGCCAGGACCCCCACGGCCGGCAATCCCACAGCAGGGCGAGCGGAACAGCCGCCACGATCACCACGGGCAGTAATGGAACGAGTTTGCAGATTGCGATGATTCGAGAACCGATACGGGTGACGATGCGCATTGACACGACTCCTTACGCTGGTATCCGGGCCGCCCGCACAGGGTTCCAATACTATGCGCGACCGGCAAAACTACCTGTCACGCCTTGTTAACCCATCGAATGCGGATATGCCCGCACATCGATACACGGCGTAAAGATTCGTCTATCACTATAGCAAAGCCCCGGCGGTGCACCGCATTGGGTGCGTCCGCCGGGGCTTGGCCTGGAGCTGGACGGCATCAGGGCCGCCGAAGCCGCTCAATCAGAGCGGGTCCGATGATTCGCTGGCTGCTGGCTGCTGGCTGCTCGACTCGGATCAGTTCCATCCAAACAGCTGGCTGAACGGATCGGACAGGCCGCCGTTGTCTCCGTCGCTGTTGCCATTGCCATTCGAGTCATTCGAACCGTTCGAACCATTGCCGGAGTTGCCGTACGGGTTGGTCTGGCCGTTCGAACCATTACTGTTCGAACCATTGCCATTCGACCTGTTGTTGTTCTGGTTCTGGCTATTGCCGCTGGACGAGCTGGAGCCGTTCACCGCGGATTCCTCCTGATCAAGGGTGACCGTCAACTCGATCGTCTTGCCGTCGCGCACCACCGTCAGCTTGGCGGTGTCCCCCATGGCGGAGGCGCGTACGAAGCCGAGCAGTGAGTACGAATTGGTGACGGACTTGCCGTTGTAGCCCACGATCACATCACCGGCCTTGACGCCGGCCTTTTCCGCGGGGCCGCCGGAAGTCACCGCATTGACACCGGCGCCTGCGCGGGTCACGCCATCGGCGGTGGCGGTCGCGGCCTTGGCAACGTTGACCGTAATGCCAAGCGCCACATGCTGCACCTTGCCGTTCTTGACGATTTCGTCGGTCACGCGCTTGACCAGATTCGACGGAATGGCGAAGCCGATGCCGATGGAACCGGCGGACGACGACGAGGAGGCGGTGGAGGCGATCGACGAATTGATGCCGATTACCTGGCCGGCCGCGTTAAAGGTCGGACCGCCAGAATTGCCGGGGTTGATGGCCGCGTCGATCTGCACCGCATTGGTGAAGATGTTCTCGCCGCTGTCCTCATCCTGCACCGTAACCGGACGGTTCAGGGCGGAGACGATGCCCGTGGTCACCGTATTCGCATAACCGAGCGGATTGCCCACGGCCATGATGTTCTCGCCCACGGCGAGCGTGTCGGAATCGGCGAAGGTCACTGCGGTCAGATCGCTCGGAGCGTTGTCGAGCTTGATCACGGCCAGATCGGTGGTGGTGTCGGTGCCGACCAGCTGCGCGGAATACAGGTTGCCGTTCGACAAGGTCACCTGAATTTGCTGTGCGCCGGACACCACGTGGTTGTTGGTCACGATATGACCGTCCTTGTCGATGATCGCGCCGGACCCCTTGCCGGTCCCGTTGGAGAGCTGCGTGGTGATGGAGACCACGGAAGCGGAAACGTCACTCGCAACGGTCTTCCAATCGGGCGCTTCGCCACTCTTGGCGGTGGCGGACCCGGAACCGCCCGTGTTGGAGCTGAGGGAATTCATGCTGGACGAACTCGGCACGGTGATCCAGCCCTGGGAGATGCCGGCCCACCCGAGACCAAGCATCAGCGCTGCGGACAGGACCGCGGCGACGACCGCGGTCACAACCGTCGTCGCGGAGGCCTTGCCGTTCGGATGGACACCCTGCGGGCCGGGCTGCTGGCCACCACCCTGCGCAAATGGCGTAGGCGGCACCTGAGGCGGCACCTGACCGCCGGGCTGCTGGGGTTGTTGAGGCTGGGACTGCTGAGGATGATGGGGCTGGGCGCCGCCCTGCTGATGGTTCTGGGCGGCGAAGGGGTTGCCGAACCCAAACAGGCCGGACTGGTTTTGCTGCTGCCCGTTGTTCGACTGCCCGTCCTGCGACTGCTCAGGTTCCGGAGCGCCGAACGGATACGGGTTAAACGGACCGGCCGGAATATTCTGCCCATAGGTCGGCTGACCATTGGTCGGATTTGCGGGAGTCTGCGACGCTGCAGGATCGTACGCTCCGTATTCGGGAGAGGGGCGATACGGCTCCGGGGTGGCGGCACCTGCATTCGGGGCTGTGCCACCGGCGGGAACAGCCGGCAATGGGGTGGTCGGCTGGTCCGGAGCGGCTGCGGGCGCCATTGGTATCGTTTCGGTCGGCTGTTCGACGGTCGGATGGTCCGCCGGAGCGACCTGCCCCTGATTATCGTTATCGGAGCTGCCGCCTTGATTGAGATTGTTCGAATCGGACGACTCGGCGTTGGCCGGGGTCGAACCGCCCTGCGGCACCTGCCAAGGATTGCGCTGATCGTCAGCCATGATTACTCCTTCATGTCTACGTGATGGCCTCATCCCCACGATGAGCCGTTCGCGTTTCTGCTACCTAGAAGTAAAGATACTTGCTCTGGAAGTTTCCTGAATGTTGTTTGAAAGCAGGGACAGAATTACCCACCAGTTTATCGCCCGGGGGGGGCGGCAGCCATCCGATTCGCTAGAGTGGAGCCATGACGTCATTATTGGAACATCCTCGCGGAGCGGCCCCCGGACGCCCCGGCGATCGCAGCGCATTCAGCTTCGAGACCATCACCCGGCTGCCTCATTCAGCCAACGGCTTAGGCCGCGACGGCGCCCGATACGGCCGCACCGGCATCATCCACACCCCGCACGGCGACATTCGCACACCGGCGTTCGTGCCGGTCGGCACGCAGGCCGCCATGAAAGGCGTGCTGCCCGAGCAGATGAAGCAACTGGGCGCCCAGTGCCTGCTGGCCAATGCCTTCCATCTGTTCGAGCGTCCCGGCCCCGAAACGCTTGACGCCGCCGGTGGACTTGCGCGGTTCATGAATTGGGACGGTCCGACCTACACCGATTCCGGAGGATTCCAGGTCCTTTCGCTCGGCGCCGGCTTCAAGAAAACGCTGGCGATGGACGTCACCGGCCTCAAATCCGATGACGTGATCGCCGATGGCAAAGAACGCCTGGCCTTTGTAGACGAGGACGGCGTAACCTTCAAATCGCCGTTGAACGGCGACGAGCATCGCTTCTCCGCCGAAATCTCCATGGGCATTCAGCATCATATCGGCGCGGACATCATGTTCGCGTTCGACGAGCTGACCACGCTGATGAACACGCGGTCCTATCAGGAGCGTTCGGTGGAGCGCACGTACCGCTGGGCGAAGCGCTGCGTGGCCGAGCACCAGCGACTGACGGCCGAACGGGCGGGCAAGCCATACCAGGCGTTGTTCGGCGTGGTGCAAGGCGCGAACTACGAGGATCTGCGACGCCATGCCGCCGAGCAGATCGCTTCGCTCGACTTCGATGGCGTGGGCATCGGCGGGGCGATCGAAAAGCG
>DBKS01000043.1:5939-6984 GCA_002298605.1 Bifidobacterium sp. UBA744
TTCGACTGCGTGGCTCCGGCCCGCTGCGCCCGCAACGGCGCCGTCTTCACCCGCGACGGCCGCTGGAACATCAAGCGCGCCCAGCACAAGAACGATTTCCGCCCGATCGAGGAGGACTGCGACTGCTACACCTGTCGGCACTACTCCCGCGCCTACGTCGATCACCTGCTGCGTGCCCACGAACTCAACGGGTTCACGCTGGCCACGATCCACAATGAGCGGTTCTTCGTGCGTCTGCTCGACGAGATCCGCGCCTCGATCGACGGCGGATACTTCGACCAGTACCGCGACGAGACCCTGGCGCGTTTCTACGCCAACGGGTCTCGCGGATGACGAAACACGGCAGAGGAGGCCACTGTGACGTCGGCGCGTTGCGCAACCATCGCGACGCAACACGCCGATGAACATGAAGTTTGCATATAGCATTCGACGGTGGTAAGTTGTCCTCTTGTCTGCGAGTGTGGCGGAATGGTAGACGCGCTGTCTTCAGGTGGCAGTGAGTGTATGCTCGTGGGGGTTCAACTCCCCCCACTCGCACCATGAATGAAAACCCCGGAGTGTTGGATTCCAACGCCTCGGGGTTTTTCTTGTCTGAGCGGAGCCAAAAATATACGACACTTCGCAATCAGGCCGTTTGCGCCGCGGCCTGCTCAGCCTTGTACCAGGTTCCCCAATCCTGCATCGCCTTGATAACCGGCCGTAGCGTGCGCCCCGTATCCGTCAGCGAATACTCCACACGAGGCGGCACCTCTGGATACACCTTGCGATGCACCAGACCATCGCGCTCCATCTGCCGCAGATTCGCAGTCAGCACCTTCTGCGAAATGCTGCCGACCGAACGCCGCAACTCGCTGAACCGCATGGTACCGTCGAGCAGATCACGCAAAATCAGCACCTTCCATTTATCGGAGATCATCAGCAGCGTCGTCTCAACGGGACACGCCGGCAACTCGCGTTCCATATGCAAAACTCCAATCAGTAAAACACAATGAAATCAACAAAAGTTCCCTTTAGGTAACTAGGTAGTGCCCGGATGTTTGCGCAC
>DBKS01000009.1:0-12330 GCA_002298605.1 Bifidobacterium sp. UBA744
AACATCCACACCCACGCAAATCGACGTAAAAACCTAGGCCTTAAAACGCTGCAATTCCAAGCCTCCCTCGGCGTGTCGCAAACAGCGTTCCAAGCGCTAACAAGGCCATTTTAGGTCCGCCGTCAGTGGATCGATGCATTGGAATAGTTGAACACACGGCGTGTCGTGACATAGCCCACCCCGTATATCGCCGACCGCACGCCCGAGGCCGGTCTCACCCGGCATGCACCCGGCGCGCGACCAGCATGCGACCAGCATGCACAACGCGCACGACCGTCACTGCCCGGGGCGCGGCGATTCAGACAAGCGCCGCGATATCAGCCACGGACGCCCCATGGGCGAGCGCTGCATCCCGCGAGTCCCCGCACAAGGCGACGGAATGCGCCGTCCTCTGGTTCACGCGAGCCGCATGCAGGGCCTGTTCAAGGTCTTCGAGAAGATCAACCGAATCCTCGATGCCTACGGCCAGACGGATCAGGCCATCGGTGATGCCAAGCTTCAGCCGCTCCTCGCGCGGCAGTTCGAAATGGGTCATGCGACACGGCAACTCAGCCAAGGACTCCACCGCGCCCAGCGACACCGCCAAGCGGAACACACGAAGGGAATTCAGCACAGTTGCGGCATCCACCCCCGGCAGCACCTCAAACGACAGAACACCGCCGAATCCCCTCAGCTCACGGGCCGCGAGCGCATTGCCGGGATCGGACGACAGACCCGGGTAGTGCACCACGGAAACCAACGGATGACGCTGCAGATACTTCGCAATCTTCAGCGCGTTCTCCTGCTGGCGGTCCATGCGCAGGGCCAGGGTCTGGATGCCACGGCGGACCGAATCGCATTCGGCCGGCGGCAGCACACCACCCAGACGATTCTGCGAGAAATAGACGCGACGCGCCACGTCATCGTCGGCCACAACCACCAGACCTGCCACCACATCGGAATGTCCGGCGAGATATTTGGTCGCGGAATGAATCACCACATCGGCGCCCAAATCCAGAGGCCGCTGAAGATACGGCGTCACAAAGGTGTTGTCCACAATGGCGATCGCGCCGACCTGATGGGCCAAGCCCGCGAGGACCTTGACGTCATTGACCTTGAGCAGCGGATTGGTCAGTGTTTCGAAGTAGACGGCTTTTGCAGGCGCGATGCCGTTCGCGCGATCCCCCGCCAATGCCTGCTTGACGGCATTGAGATCCTGCGTGTCGACGGGCGTGAACCGGACGCCCCAACGGGAGAAGTGGTCATTGATCTGCGAATAGGTTCCTCCGTAGATGTTGTCACCCACCACGATGCGATCGCCAGGAGAGAAGATCGCGAGCACCGCATGAATGGCGGCAAGACCGGAGGCGAAGGCAAAGCCACGCGTGCCGTGCTCGAGACGGGCGATCTGCCGCTCCAGAAAATCACGGGTGGGATTGCCGGAACGGGCGTAATCCCAACGAGGCATGGCGTCAACCGATTCGAAGGCATAGGTCGAAGAATTGTAGATGGGCGGGTTCACGGCTCCGGTGTTGTTGTCGCCGACCGGCAATCCATGGACGAGCTGGGTGTTGAATCTTGTCATTGCGCACCTCCTCGGTTGGACGTAATAGCGGTATTGCTTTGCGTGGGATGCGCCTTGCGGCCGCATCCGCTGGCAACAGTAACCGCTTTGCGCCATATGCGCGGCGGTGTGGCTATATGCGTTGGTTATGGACAGCTATGAGACCGGCGTCACCTCGGCATCCCGGCACCATCACGGCGCATCGAACGCACCGCGCACCGGCAGACGGGAATCCGCGCACGACACGCCGCCCCGCGTCTGCCACGGCCCCTAGGCTGGAGGCCATGGCACAACTTGAAGTCACGCGCGCGATTACGCAAATTCGTTCCACTGGCGGCGCATCACCTCGACCGGTGTTTGTGCTGCTTCACGGATGGGGCTCCAACGAATACGATTTGCCCGATCTCCTGCGCTACTGCACGCCGGATGCGGATTACGCCAGCCTGAGGGCGCCACTTGAATACGGCATGGGATACACCTGGTTCGGCACATGGACCCATGAGGGGGTTCCGGAGGGCAAATCGCTGGACGACCAGGCACGCGAAGCCGCGGAGGCGGTGGACCGTTGGGTCGCCTCCAATATTCCGGCCGACCGGACGGTTGTCACGATGGGGTTTTCACAGGGAGGTCTGCTGGCCGGGCATATGCTCCGCGTAAACCCGCAACGGTATACGGCAGCCATCTGCCTTTCAGGATGGCTGGCCCCCGGACCGGTGTCGCCCGGCGACGAAATCCTGCTGAACGACAAACCGCCGGTGTTCTACGGCCACGGCGCCATCGACGACATCTTCCCTCCCGCCGAGGTGAAGGCCATGGGCGAGTTCTGGCGGCGGCACGGCACGATAACCGAACGGGTGTACCCGGGCATGGCCCATTCCATCAATATGGACGAGATGCGCGACGTGGCGGCGTTCCTGCAACGCATCGAAGCCGCGGCACCGCAGTTCTGGTGAGGGGGCATGGTGGACATCCGGCACGCTTTGCCACAGGACGCCCCGGCGATCATCGATGTCGAGCGGACCTGCTTCCCCGCATCGGAAGCCGCGAGCGCACAATCCGTCAACAACCGCATAGCCACGCATCCCAATCAGTATTGGCTGCTCTTCGATCGTAATCGTCTGGCGGGATTCGTCTCGGGCATGAGCAGCAACGAAACGGATCTGCGCGACGACATGTACACCGACGCCTCGCTGTATGCCGACGACGGCGAATGGCTGATGATTCTGGGCGTGGACGTCATGCCGGCATACCGCCACCGCGGCTGCGCCTCGCGCATCCTCAAACGCGTCATCGGCGACGCTCACCGGCAGGGGCGCAGGGGCCTGGTGCTGACCTGCAAGGAGCCCCTGATTGGTTTTTACGAGCGCTTTGGATTCAGGAATGAGGGAGTGTCTCAGTCCACGCACGGCAATGTGACATGGCACCAGATGAGACTCACGTTCCCAAGCCGCCAATAGGTCCCGGACAGGGCCAATCAACGATGTGGGGCTTCCTCCCGGTCGGGAGGAAGCCCCACATCACGAACGGCCGTCAAAGCTGGCCGACCGTCATCATCACTTGGCGGCAGGCTTCGCCAGACGCTGCGCAATGGCGGTATAGGCGGCGGCAAGTGCGTCGGCGCCGGTCTTGCCGAACTCCTCCTTATACGCCGAATTGGCATTCACCTTCTTCTCAATGCGCTCAAGCGCATTCCACAGGTTGGGCAGCTGGGAATTCGGAGCGGATTCACCAAGCTGTGCGTAGAAGCCGACGTGCTCGACGTCGTTCTTCAACTTGACATCATCGGTTTTGACTGCGGCAAACGCATCGACAACAGCGCCGAAGGTTTCCTTGATGCTATCTGTAGTGCTCATACTTCTAGGTGTAGTCCAGTATGGCGATCAATGAAAACCATGTTGCCCGTTTTTGCCATCATATTATGAAAAATGCGTCACGCGACGACCTCGGTCTACGCCGACAACAGCGACAGCAAATCGTCCTTCGTCAACGACGCGACGTTGAGATCGGGCCGTTCGGCGCCGGTGCGCGAGGCCTCCCCCACAATCTGACGGGCAATGCCGCTTTTCGCCTCCTGCAGCTTGAGCATGCGCTCCTCGATCGTGTCCTTCGCCACAATCTGATAGACATTGACGTCCTTGGTCTGGCCGATGCGATGCGCACGGTCGGTGGCCTGGTCCTGCGCGGCGGCGTTCCACCACGGATCGGCATGGATCACCACGCTCGCCCCAACCAGATTCAACCCGGTGTTACCGGCCTTCAACGAGATGAGGAATACCGGCACATCGTCGGCGTTGAATTGGTCCACCAATTCCACACGACGTTTTTTGGGCGTCCGACCGGTGATGATGTCATAGGCGATGCCACGCGACTCGAGACGTTCGGCGATCAGATCGAGGAATGACGTGAACTGCGAAAAGATCAGCGTCTTCTTGCCCTCATCGATGCAATTGCCCACCAGCTGCTCGATGGCGGCGAGCTTCGCCGACCGATCCTTGGCATTGGCGTATAGCAGCCGGGGATCGCAGCAGATCTGACGCAACTTGGTGAGTTCGGCGAGGATGCGGATGCGATCGGCGTTGAAATCCTTCGCCTGCGTTTTCGTCAGCCTCAGCTTGAGTCGCTGTTCATGCGCGGCATACAGTTTCCGTTGTTCGCCCTCAAGCTGGACGGTGACGACATTTTCCAACTTATCGGGAAGGTCGGTCAGCACCTGCGACTTCAAACGACGCAGAATGAACACCGAAACCAGTCGCCGAAGCCGCTCGGCCTGGACGCGCCCCTCATCGCCATACGCCTCGTTCGATATCGGCAATTCATACCGCTCGTGAAAGCGCTTGAAGGAGCCCAGCAATCCCGGCATCAGAAAGTCGAAGATGCTCCACAACTCGGCCAGCCGGTTTTCGACCGGTGTACCGGTGAGCGCGAAACGATGATCGGCCGTGATCGATTTGACGGCCTTGGCCACCTTCGTGGTGTGGTTCTTGATGGCCTGCGCTTCGTCCAACACCATGGCCAGACAATGCACGCCCTCATAGTCCCGGATGTCCAACCGCAGCAAATCGTACGAGGTGATCAGCACATCGGGCGCACCCGCACCGTCTTTCACCGCCTTGAGCAGATCCCTGCGATCGGCTTTGGAGCCGGCCACCGTGCGCACATCAAGTTCCGGAGCGAATTTGGCGAATTCCGCCACCCAGTTGTACACCAGGGAAGCCGGACAGACGATCAGGGAGGGCAGCGGCGCATCGCCGTGGCGAGCCAGCAACAGCGCGATCAGCTGCACCGACTTGCCCAGACCCATCTCATCGGCCAGAATCCCACCGAATCCCTTGTCCCACAGAGCCTGCAACCATCGGAACCCGTCCGCCTGATACGGCCGCAGCACGCCCGCCAACGAATCCGGCACCACGTAGCGATTCGGATCGACAGCCTTCAGATCATTGACGTAGCGGGCGAACGAAGGCGCCTGATCGGCCGCGGCGATCTCGGAATCCAGCAGAAACGCCTGGAAACCCGGAACCTCGACGCGGCCATTGCCCGCAATGAACGCATCATCGTCAAGCCCCAGATCCCGAGCGGCATCGGCAAGGGCATCCATATCCGCGTCGTGCCGGGCGAGCGGCACGATGGTGCCGTCCTTCAGCCGGTGAAAACGCTGCTTGCGTCGATAACTGGCCAGCAACGCACCCACCTCATCCGGCGGAACCTCATCGGCCAGCACCGACACCTCAACCAGATTGCCGTGCATCGCGGCGCCCAATCGCACCTTCGCGGGCCGTGGGGCAAGAAGACGATCGAAGGCGGGCGTGGTGAACACCTTGCCCACCGCGCGCATCGCCGCCAGTCCCTCATCGAACAGCCGCATCAGCTGACTGGTGTCGTCACGGTCGATTTCCGCCGGCTTACGGGCGGACGGCACGTCGAAATATCTCCGAACGGTCTGCTCGGCGATACGTTCGGTGACGAAATCATGGGAGCCGCCGCGGTCACCCGGAACCAGCGGGATAATGCCCACCTCATGCCTGCCGTACCGCGCTTTGAGCGTACAGCTCACGCCTGTTTCGGTGCGATCCACATAGAATTCGCTTTCGCACGGCTGCGGCATCATATCCTTGACGTTCTGCGGGACGTCGCCATCCAGGCCGGATGCCGACAGCACCGGCAGCAGCGTCCGGGCGAACAGCGGCAGATCCTCGTCGGACAGGAACTGGCCATCCGGATCTCCGCACAGCGAATCCAGAACCGGCTTGAGTTCCGAGGCCGACTTGGGGAACCGGCAGAACCAACGGCCGTCCGTGGGATCCATGGACCACGAATCGGCATCATCCGACGGACCATTCGAGCCATCCCCGTCGGACGGTCCACTCGTCGGGGGACGATCCGAAACGGCAGGAAGACTGACGACGCCCAGACGGGCAAGGTCCTCGACGGGCAGCGACGCAATGCCGTCGGATCCCAGGCGGGAAAGCTTCAGCGCTTCCTCACGGCTGTGCGACGCCGCCGGATCATCGGCACCGGCCATCGGCGAGCGCTCGACCAGCATATAGCTGCGCGCCGCGCCTTCCGCCAACGCATCCACCGTCACATCGCACCGCAGACGATAGCCGCCGGTACCGCCCTCGCGGGCTTTCGACATCGTGATGCGCAGCGGACGAGACCGCCCGATCACCGGAACGCGCGCCGGCCGTCCGTTCCTCCACTCGTCATACAGCAGTCCGATCCGACGACCCTCGCTGAGGCGCAGCAATTGCGTCAGCTCGTCGGAAGAGATGACCATATCGCGTTCCACGACCACCGGCGAAAAATACCGTGCGGCCCGCAACGCCGCCTGCCTGGTGTCGAGTGCGCGCCCGATGAACCGCATGATGCCGCGCGCATGGTCGTCAAGCATATCGGGTGTATGCGTGAAGGCGAGCTTTTGCCCGTACTGGGCAAAAGCCCCGCTGGACATAGCGACGGAGAAGCCTGAAATCGACTTCATGACATATGACGCGCCGTTGGTGAGATTGAGAATGCGGAACGACACGCTCCATGGCTGCGCCGACCGGCTGGAATACGTGACGATCGGCTCCAGCCCCACCTGTCCGGGACCGACCATCGCCAACGGCAGCCTGGCGGCATCCGAGGCGTCACCCCCCGAACCGGATCCGGATCCGCCGAAAACGGTGGTGTGCTCACGGCGATATTCGCCGCTGTCCGCCTGCATGGCAAGTCCCTGCGCGCGCAGCATCCGATCGCGTCGGTCGCCGGCGCGCCGCATCTCAATCTCATCCAACCGCTCCATATAGCTCATCAGGTCGGAGGAGCTGCGAGCCGCGCCGGATCCCTCAAAGCCCGGAAACGCCGTCGGCTCATCGCAAAAATACAGCACCAAGGCGGCCATATGCTTGCACACGTCGTATCGATAGCCCGTGAACGCCGGGCACGTACAGCCTCCCTCGTCGTATTCCTCGCGGCGTATGTCGAACCGCACCCACGTACGGTACACGCTGGACGGGGAGGTGACGCCGCGCATTTTGCCGCGGATCGTCATGAATTCGCCGTCGGACTCCGGCTCGCACGTCAGATCGAACATCATGCGCCCGGCTTGTCGGACGATGTCGCGCGCACGCATCAGCACGGCAGCCGAACAGTGATCCTCAAGGTCCTCGGGCAATGTGGCGAATACACGACCGACGCCATTGGCCCGCATCCGAGCCGCCGCCTTGCCGGACGATGTGCGGCCGGACCATTGGGAGCCGCCAAAGTTTGCAATCATACGGCTCCTCTTCCGGACGCGGCGCCGAGAGCCGCGGAAGACGGTTCGCCGTCACCGGCCGCATCCGCGCCGTTCCGCTCGCCCAACCGGTCGGCGACTGGAATGCGCTGGGGGGCGAACCCCCAATCCAGATGCATGAATTCCGGCACCCTATACCATTTGACCGGATATCCCGCCCCGTGCGCGCAAAATACCGAATCCGGCGTATTCGCGGGATCCGACTCCGGATCGTATCCGATGTCGGCAATCACCTCGGAGGCATTGTGACAGGGGCGGTACCCGCCGAATGTCGCGGAAAAGCGCCCGCGACCATGCGTATAGGAACCGACGTCCATGGCGTAATCGCGCATCTCGGAGACCGGAGCAGCACCCACAAGCGTTGCGAACCCGTCCGCACCTTCCGTCCGCACAGGATCGAATTCGCCGGACATTCGCTGGACATCGGCCATGGCACGCCCGACCATCTCGACCGGTATTTCCAGACGGAAGGCATACCAGGGCTCCAACAGCTGGCATCCATGGGGATCCTGCGCATGCAGCGCCATCAGGCCCTGACGAATCGCCCGATAGGTGGCCTGACGGAAATCACCGCCTTCGGTGTGCTTGTCGTGGGCGCGCGCGGCCACCAGCGTGATTGTCATATCGGTCAGCGGGAAGCCGGTGAGCACGCCAAGATGCTCGCGCTCCATCACATGCGTCATGATCAGACGCTGCCAGTTGCGAGACAGGTCGTCCTCGCCCAGCGCCGATGCCACATGGATGCCGGACCCCGGCTCGGCGGGCTCCAGCTTCAGGTGGCATTCCGCATAATGACGCAACGGCTCAAAATGCCCGACACCTTCGACGGGTTTCGTGATCGTCTCCTTGTACAGCACCGATCCCGGCCCGAATCCCACGGACAGTCCGAAGCGGTCCCGCAACAAACGCTCGATGATCTCGAGCTGCATGACGCCCATCAGCTGCACATGAATCTCCTGCAGCCGCTCCTGCCACACCACATGCAGCAGCGGATCCTCATCCTCAAGCTCATGCAGGGCGGTGAGCACCCTGTGCAGCGTCGGATCGTCGAAGGAGGCGGGACGGCCGTCGGACGTCGCGTCTCCGCGTGGCAGGACACGATATGTGAGCACGGGCTGCAACCGGGGCGCGGCGGCATCCCGCTCCGCGCCCAAACCCTGACCGGGGAACGTGCCCTCCAATCCGGTCGCCGCGCAGACGGCTCCCGCGGGAACCTGCATGACAACCCGGTGCTTCGACCCGTTGTAGATGCGCAGTTGATCGACTTTCTGGGGGCTTTCCCCCGCGCCGCCGACAGTCAGCGGCTCCTTGGCCCGCAGCGTTCCGCCGGTGACTCTCAGCCATGTCAGACGATGGTGCTGCGCGTCATGGGAGATCTTGAACACCCGCGCGCCAAACTCCTCCGGCCATGACGGTTCGCGGGTCCACCGGGCCAGCCCCCTCAGGAATTCGTCGACGCCCTCGAGCTTCAGCGCCGAACCGAAAAACACGGGAAACACCTTGCGATCGGCAATCATGCGGCGAAGACGGTCATCGCCGACGCCCCCATCATTCAGGAACTCCTCCATCGCCGACTCGTCCTGCATCGCAAGGTCCTCAAGCTCATCGCCGACGCTGGTCTCATCGAACGCGAAGCACGCATCGGACAGGCGGCGGCGCAAACCGTCCAGCACCGCATCGCGATCCACGCCGACGGCATCGCATTTATTCACGAACAGAAACGTCGGGACCCGATATCGCTCCAGCAAACGCCACAGGGTCTCGGTATGCCCCTGCACGCCATCGACGCCGGACACCACCACGATGGCGTAATCCAACACACGCAGCACGCGCTCCGTTTCCGCGGCGAAATCCACATGGCCGGGGGTGTCGAGCAGCGTCATCTCAAGATCGTCGTAATGAATCGCGGCCTGATGGGCGAAAATCGTGACGCCGCGGTCCCTTTCCAGCGCGTTGGTATCGAGAAACGCATCGCCATGATCCACACGCCCCAATGTGCGGATTTCACCGGATCGGTACAGCAACGCCTCGGACAACGTGGTTTTCCCCGCATCCACATGCGCCACAATACCCGCCACAATGCGCTTCAACCTGCAGCACCTCCCTATTCGCGGCGAACGCCTTCCAGTATATTGGCAATGATATTGGCAATGGCAACTCCAACAGCCGAAGGGAGGATGCACGAGCACGTGTAATGGCGACCGCGCGGGCGGAACGCAACGGACTCACCGTGCGCGTGGCGATTCCGGGCGGCCGCGCCGAATGCGCTCACGCCCCCTCGAACGCTGACGATCGACGCCAGATATGCGACAGCCCTTGGAATCCTGGATTCCAAGGGCTGCAAAGTCGTACCCCGTGAGAGAGTCGAACTCTCGTTGTCAGAGTGAAAGTCTGATGTCCTAACCGTTAGACGAACGGGGCAAACAACTTGAGCAATAATACGCGAAAGCCATCGAATGCGCAAATCGGCAACACGCCGGAACGGGTCACCCGGCCACCGGCGTCCGCGACGGCTCCACGCGACGGTACGTGAAATCGTGAATCACACGGCCCGCGGCAATCCCCTTCCGCTCAAAGTTCGTCACCACGCGGCCCGCAAACCGCCGCGACTCCACAAAGTCGGCATGCGGCAAGTCGGCGGCAGCGGCGGCATTGCCCTTGCCCACGTGCTCGGTCGGCAGGGAGACCGACACATCGCCGTCGTTGCGCCACCCCTCGAGTCCGTCCATCACCTCATGCACATGAAGCGCATAGTCCTCGATATCGGTGGCGATGCGCCAGACCCCGCCCTCGACAAGGGCCGCGCGGATCAACGAGGCGAATACCGGCTGCACGATGCGGCGCTTATGATGGCGCATCTTGGGCCAGGGGTCCGGGAAGAAGGTCCAGATCTCGCTGGCCACGCCGGCGCCCAGATGCCCGGCGAGCTCCTGTGCATCGACCTGGGCCACACGCAGGTTGTCGAGCCCGTCCCGCCCGGCGAAGAGCAGCGCGTGCGCCACACCGGGATCATATACCTCAAGCGCCAGGTAATTCGTCTCGGGATGCGCCGCCGCGGCGGCGGCGATGTTCTCACCCTGGCCGGAACCGATCTCGATGACGAGGCCATGCCGGTTGCCCCACGCCGAGCGCACGAAATCACGGTCGAGCACGAACCCGTCGGCCACCTCAAGATCACGTTCGCCACGTGGGAGATCCAGCAGGTAGCGCCCGGCATAGCGATCCCACGCGCGCTGCAGCCTGTCGTCGAGTCTCGCGGACCGGCGGACGAACGATTTCACCGGATGCAGCCGACGCATCTCCTCGCCGTCAAGGGGACGCCCCCCGTCCGCTTCGCCCCTTGCATCCAACACGCCGTCCGCAGCCGTCGCCGCATCACGCGCGGCGTCCGGCACGGAGACACCGCCGGACCGGGTTTCCTCACTATGAGCCATGGATTCCACTCCTTGTTCCTTTCCTCAAACATCCCGTACCCGCGAGACAATGATGGCGGGCATCGCGAGCGCGTGATGCAATATGCAAGAACCATTCGCCATGCGTGTGTTCATAGTTGTGCGCGTGTTATACTCAAAATGTAATAAAAGGTAACAAATTGGAGCAAAATCGAACAGGCTGTTTCGCTCGAGTTGCACCAAACTTCCTAACGAAAGGCTAGACATGACAGTTCTCGTCACCGGAGGCTGCGGTTACATCGGCGCCCACGTAGTCCACGCTCTTCACCAAGCCGGCGAGCAGGTTGTCGTCGTGGACGATCTGAGCTACGGCAAGCCCACCCGCATCGAAGGCGCCCGTCTGTACGGCATGGACATCGCATCCCCCGATTCCGGCAAGCGCCTCGCCGAAATCATGAAGGCGGAGCACGTCGACTCCGTCATCCACTTCGCCGCCCGCAAGCAGGTGGGCGAATCCGTCGAAAAGCCGCTGTGGTACTACCAGCAGAACCTCAACGGCATGCTCAACGTGCTGATCGGCATGGCCGAGTCCGACGCCAGGAAGCTCGTCTTCTCCTCCTCCGCCGCAACCTACGGCGTTCCGCCGGTGGACGTGGTGCCCGAGGACGTCGTCCCGATGCTGCCCATCAACCCCTACGGCCAGACCAAGCTGTTCGGCGAGTGGATGGCCCGCGCCTGCGAAGGCACCTACGGCATCCGCTTCTGCGGCCTGCGCTACTTCAACGTCGCCGGCTGCGGCCCCGTCGAACTCGAGGACCCGGCCATCCTCAACCTCATCCCGATGCTGTTCGACCGCCTCAAGAAAGGCAAGGCCCCCGCGATCTTCGGCGACGACTATCCGACCCCGGACGGAACCTGCGTACGCGACTACATCCATGTCTCCGACTTGGCGGACGCCCATATCGCCGCCTTGAAATACCTGGACCGCGACGAGCGCAAGTACGACGTGTTCAACGTCGGAACCGGCGAGGGCACCTCCGTGCGCCAGATCGTCGACGAGGTCAAGAAAGTCACCGGTCTGCCGTTCAAGGAGACCGTCATGGGACGCCGCGCCGGCGATCCGCCGCACCTGATCGGTTCCCCGAAGCGCATCAACGAGGAAATGGGCTGGCACGCCAAGTACACCGTCGAGGACATCGTCAAGTCCGCGTGGGACGCCTGGCAGGCCAACCCGGAGCATCATATCGACACCGCCAACTGGAAGCAGGCCGACTAGGCAGCCATCGGCCGACGCATTCCGCCGGCCGGCATCCCCCTCACGCCGAGGACTGCCGATGCAGTGAGGCTCCGTCCCCATCCACCGCGATGGGGACGGAGCCTCACTGCTCTACCGACGGCGACACGCCGAACGACACGATTCCAGATGCATCCCGCCCCATGCGGCATGCCCGCCAACACCCGGCGAACACGCCGCACCGAATATGCAAAACGTTGATATTCCGCGGCAACACGCCGACGCACATCTCGATTTGCATACTGCTTGGTTTTCGGTAATATATTCATTCGTTGCCTCACGCAAGCGAGAACAACACGGCCCCGTAGCTCAGCTGGTTAGAGCG
>DBKS01000009.1:12350-65545 GCA_002298605.1 Bifidobacterium sp. UBA744
CCCTGTCACGGCGGAGGTCACCGGTTCAAGTCCGGCCGGGGTCGCTGGAATGGTTAAACCCGGTTCTGCCGGGTTTTTTCAACTGTTCACTGGCTCTGTAGCTCAGTTGGTAGAGCGAGCGACTGAAAATCGCTAGGTCAGCGGATCGATGCCGCTCGGAGCCACCAACGAAACCTCGCCTTTGAGCGAGGTTTTTTTGTTTCCCCATTCTTTCTCCCGGCCACCCGCTTCAAGTCATGCCGCATGCCATAAGACATCAGGCGGCATCAGGCGTGCACCGCGCCCCGTCGGGCGGGCGCACGCACGGCGATTCACGCGATCCTCCGCTCCACCCAATCGATGACGTACGGCGCCACAGCCTCAATCTGATCGATGGCGACCTGGAATTCACGCATGCCGCCGTACCATGGGTCCACCAGATCTATGGCGTCCTCACGACCCGGCTGCGGCTTGGGCAGCCGCGGGTCGAAACTGCGATACATATGCACCTCGGCGCGTTTGCCGGCCGGCAGCTGACGCAGCAACGCCCGCATATGCGAAGCGGTCATGGGCAGGAACAAATCGGTGCGCTCGATCTCCTCCGGGGTGATGCGGTGCGCAAAATGATCCTGCGGGATCTCAGGACCATAGCCGCGCTCCTTCAGCACACGCACGGCACGCGGATCGATCGGATGGCTCCACTCCTCGTCGGAGACACCCGAGGATTCAACGCTGATCTTCGACGACAGTCCGCGCTTCTTCACCACATGGCGAAGAATGATCTCACCCATCGGAGAACGGCAGATGTTGCCGGTGCACACGGTCATGATGGTATATGGCTTAGCAACGGTCATAATCGGCCTCTCAGCGTGTTTTTGCAAAGGTGACGAAACGATATGCGGCCACACCGTCGTCGATGCTCTCAGGAGTGCGCCACGGGGTCTTATCGACGATCCTCCACAGCCCGGCATCCACCAGCGCGGCGATATCAGGCGCATACGCATCGGCATTGACCTCGGCCTTCAGCATCGTGACATACGCCTTGTCCGCCAATGGCAGCGCCTCGCGGAACAACTGAGCGCCCCCAATCACCCATATCTCGGAACGTTCAATGCCGTCATCCGGAATGGCTTCCTGACGAGCCAGATCCAGCGCGGCATCAAGACTGTCGACCACCGTGGCGCCGGGCGCGACATAGTGGGGATTGCGCGATACCACGAAATTGTCGCGACTGCGCAACGGGCGATACTTCACATCCAAAGACTCCCACGTACGCCGGCCCATAATCACCGGATGGGAAACGGTCAGATTCTTGAAATGCCGCATATCTTCCGCACAGTGCCAGGGCATGCCACCCTCAAAACCAATGGCGCCGGCGCGACCGTCCCTATCGGTCGCCTCAGCCCAAATCAAATTCACCGAGAACGTTTTGAGCATATCGTCGCCCCAATCCTCGGTCTCGCCAGGCCCGGACTCGCCGGGCTCAGGTTCGTGATAGCCACTGCGACTGCTACTGTCATGCTCCATTTCAGTTCACCTCTTGAATGCGGTATTCAGGACTGGGCCACAGTCTATCGGCCGGCTCAGACCGCCACCGGAGCCTTGATGGCGGGATGATGCCGATAGCCGATGATGTGGAAATCCTCATACCGATAGTCGAACAGCGAATTGGCCCTATCGATCTCAATCGTGGGGTACGGATACGGATCCCTCCCCAGCTGGGTCAGCACCTGATCGATGTGGTTGTCGTACACATGGCAGTCACCGCCGGTCCACACAAACTCCCCCGGCTGCAACCCGGTCTGCTGCGCCATCATCAGCGTCAGCAGCGAATAGGAGGCGATGTTGAACGGCACCCCCAGGAACATGTCGCACGAACGCTGGTACAGCTGGCAGCTCAGACGCCCGTCGGCCACATAGAACTGGAACAGCGCATGGCAGGGAGGCAGCGCCATCTGTTCCACCTCGGCGGGATTCCACGCGGAGACGACCATACGCCGGGAATCGGGATGATGCCTGATCAGATCCAGCACATTGGCGATCTGGTCGATGGTGCGATTGGGATCCTCAGGGGTCGGCGCGGGCCAGCTGCGCCACTGCACGCCGTACACCGGGCCCAAATCGCCGTTCTCGTCCGCCCAGTCGTCCCAGATATGCACATTGTGCTCAAGCAGATAGTTGATGTTGCCGCCGTCCGAACCGTTCAGGAACCACAACAGCTCATAGGCCAAGCCTTTGAAAAACACGGTTTTCGTGGTCAGCAGCGGAAAATAGGAGCTCAGGTCGAAGCGCATCTGCTGCCCGAACAGCGATATGGTGCCGGTGCCCGTGCGGTCGGATTTCAGCGTGCCCTCAGTCAGGATCTTGCGCACCAGATCCTCGTAGGGCATGGGGATATCCGTCTCGGGGCGGGCAGGAATGCGGTCGCGGATATCCGCGAGCTGTTGTGAAGTCAAAGCCATGACGCTTAGTCTATCGCTCCTGCGCTCGGCAGCGCCGACCGGTCCGGGCATTGCGCTCTCAGCATGAGCGAAAGCCTCCCGATGAATCAGGGGCCCACACTGACGAGCTCCCACGCTACATTGGATAGCGACCAATTCATCTTCGAAGGAGCGCATTATGGGCAAGCGACTGTGGGTCGAGAAGAACAAGGACGGCAGCTGGGACGCTTTCAGCGACGACGGCGCACACATCAAGTTCGGCAAGGGCACCGGCGTATTCACCCCCGGAGACCTGATGAAGATCGCGCTGGCCGGATGCGCCGCCCTGTCCAGCAGCTTCGCCGTGACCTCCGCCCTGGGCGACGACAAAGGCGCCCGCGTGGTGGTGGACGGCACCTACGACGCCGATAACGACGCCTACCTCAACTTCAACGAACAGGTTGTGGTGGACGCCATCGACGCGGGCCTGAGCGATGAGGAAGCCGACAAGCTCAAGGCCCGCATCACCGCGCATATCAACAAGGGATGCACGGTGAAGCACACCTACGAGCAGGCCACTCCGGTACGCATGGACGTAACCGTGCGCCACTGATCGCCCTCCCATAGACAGCAGCGGGCCGGGCCGCCACGATTGATGGCGGCCCGGCCCGCTGACGCATATATGGGCGAAGCCCGCCCAATCCCGAGCGGCCCCGTCGCGCCTCAGTGCAGCGGATCGATGGTGGATTCGATGGACTGGGCGACTTCGGGATCGGCCTTGGCCACGGGAACCTTCTCAACGCCCTGGATGTCGTCCAGCGCCTTCGGAGCCACATCGGCGGGCGAGGCCGGTACGGTGTCCAGCTGCTTCTCGGCGGCCTCAACATACTTGCGCGGCACCACGTACACAGGCGTCACGGCATGCTGCAACAGCCCCTGGCTGGTGGAGCCCAGCAGCAAACCGGTGAAACCGCCGCGTCCGCGCGAGCCCACCACCACCACATCATGCGTATGGCTGGCCTCGGTCAGCGCATTAACGGCGGAACCGGGCACCACGCACTTGTTGATGCTGAGATTCGGATGCTCCTTCTGCAATGGCTTGATACGAACCTCCAAATCATCGAGATACGAGCCCATGACACCCTGCTCCTCCTCGGAGTCGGAGCCGGTGATGCCATCCACCTTCGGCACTGCGGAGATCACATCGAGTTCGGCGTCCCAGCTGTCGGCGAATGCGGCGGCGATATCCAGTGCCTTGAGCCCCCACTTGGACTCGTCCGATCCGACCGCCACCTTGGTGATGGTGTTGTTGAGGTGCATGAGGTTGCCGTCGTCATCGGTGTAGGGAACCACCACAATCGGGCAGTAGGCATAGGCGGGCAGCGACGACGAGGTGGTGCCCAGCAGACGCTCGGCCAATCCGCCCTTGCCGCGATTGCCAATCACGATGAGATTGTAGTTACGGCTTAATTCGACGAACACCGAAGCCGGATCACCGGTGACGATCAGCGTCGCCGCCTCGACACCCTGCTCATCGGCGATGGCCTTGGCTCGGGAGAGAATCTCCTGCGCGTCGGCGTGGGCCGCGTTGTCATCCCCCATCGCGGTGTATGTGGCGTCG
This sequence comes from Bifidobacterium sp. UBA744, assembly GCA_002298605.1. Classification (GTDB taxonomy): domain Bacteria; phylum Actinomycetota; class Actinomycetes; order Actinomycetales; family Bifidobacteriaceae; genus Bifidobacterium. The sequence goes on from DBKS01000009.1 coordinate 16,371, forward strand.
AACGACACCGCGGCATAGCTGGGCAACGAATACGCGCAGACAATCTGCAGCGTCAACCCCGCGTGCTTGGCATAGTTGGCCGCCCACCATGTGGCCTTGTAGCTGGCGTCCGATCCATCGACGCCGACGAGAATGGCCTTATCGTTCGTCATGATGACCTCCCTTGTTATGCGGGCGACGCCACGATGCGCCCCCTCGATACCAGAATACCGCGGTCTCTAGGAAACACCTAGGAACCGCGGCACCTTACAAACAACGCCCGGGATTTCAGCCGATCAGACGGTAGTACTCCCAGCCCGAATACCAGCTGGTGCTGGCCACCAGCGTACCGGTGCGCGGCGTGGAGGCATGAATCATCTTGCCGTTGCCGATGTAGATGCCCACATGTCCGGGCTTCCACATGAGATCGCCGGGCTGAGGATCACTCACCTTGGTGCCTGCGCCGCGCTGTCCTTCGGAGGAATGCGGCAGCGTCACGCCGAAATGAGCGAACACGTATGAGGTGAAGCCGGAGCAATCCCAGCCGGAGGGAGTGGTGCCGCCATACACATACGGAACGCCCTGGAACTGCAGGGCATAGGCCACAACCGCCGCGGCACTGCCACTGGCGACCACGCTCTGCGAAGACGACGTGGTCGACTTGCCATCGGACGAAGCGCCCGAATTCGTCTTCGTGGTCGCATTCGTCGTGGTTGTGCCGGTTGATGCGGCGGAACGCTGGGAGGAACGCGACGCACTCTGCTGACGCGTCGCGGCGGCAGAGGATGCCTGCCGGTTCTGCTCCGCGGCCGCCGCCTGCGCCGCGGCGTCTTTCTCGGCTTGCGACTGGGTCTGCGGCACATTCAGGTCTTCGACGCCGCCCCATGCGGCATCGTTGTCCACTGAAACGGCGGCGGATTCGACCAGCAGATCAACACGCGACGCGTCAACCTTGGGGAAGGAGCGCATGGATGTAACCACGGTGGCGGAATCATCGGCAACCGCCGCAGGAACCACGCCGGCAGTCAAGGCGACCACGGCGAGGACTGAAGCCAGTGCTGAAAAAGATATGCGTAAATTCTTCATCGTTTCCACACAATACCATACGAATATTGACATGAGACCCCGGAACGGAACGTCCCATAGACAGGCCCATAGGGAGAACAGGCGACACGCCATGCACAGCCGACGGCGATCGACGCACCGCGGCAACCGCCGCTCGCGCCCGATCAGTAGTGGATGTACTGAAAATCGTGCACATTCGTGAACGTTCGGCTGAAGGTTTTGCCGTGATAGCTGGCACCGCATTCGGAAGTGGTGATCGAACCATCCGGATTGATCGCCTCGACAATGGCCACATGGCCATACGCGGAGCTCGCACCCTCCTGCCCCTGACGGAAGACCATGATATCCCCCACGTTACGCGGAGTGTCATCAACCCAATAGCCAAGCGAACGGGCGCTGTCGGCCCACATATAACCGTTGCCATAATGCGTGCCGACGGGCAGCCCCAGCTGATGGCGACGGGTGTACGCCCACCAGGTGCACTGGCTGAAGGCATAGGACGAGCCATAATCGTTCGTCGCATGGTTCGGGTTGAAACCAGCTGGAATGTCGGCGGCGTTCTGCTCCATCAGCGCGGCGACCTGTGGATTGTCGGCCAGGGATTTGGACATCTGGCTGACATCGAGTTCGGTGTTGGAATCCCCCAACGACCATGATCCATTGGAGGAGTCGGAAGACCCATCGACCAATGAATCATCCAGCACGTCGGTCGAATCCTGAGACTGATCGCCATCGACATTCGCCGCGGACACCTCAGCCCCGTCGCCGTCCAAGGCGGCACGGGACTGGGAACGGGAAGCCGCATCGGCGGTGGAGCCATTCGTCACCTGGACGGCGGACTGCCGGGCGTCGGCCACGGCCAGCCTTCCGCCGTCAACGCCGCTGAAGGGGTTGGCGAAGGCAACGGCGCCCGCCGCGGCGCCGAACAGCACGGCCAAAGCGGATCCTGCCATGATGTGGTTTTTCCGGGCGCAGGCCTTAGCGGCTTGACGCATGGCCCGACGGGTTTGCGGTGCGACCTCATTCAATTTGTCGGCCAATGCGGCGTCGACAACCGGCGTGAACGCCATTGCGGAGCCGGAGCCAGCGGCCTCGACGGCCGCGGCGCCGCGCCTCCCCCTGGCACCGGCGAGATAATCCGAGAAGGAAGACGAATCCGTGCGCCGGGCGCTGCGGGCCGAACCGGCCTTATGCGCTGCATGCCTCATAACCAATCACTCCTTGCGGTGCCGGGAACGTCAAACTTCGAAGGGTGCCACACAACCACTACACCCGTGGCTACTGTACACCGGCAGGAAGAATGGTATTGTGTCGATCGGCGCGGGCACATCCGTGCACCGAACCATCCCGCCACACGTCGTTTCCCGAAATCACAGCGATGCAGACGCATCAGCCACATATGCCGCGATCTTCGCGATCAGGGCCGGGGCCGGCGTGTCGCATGCAGCCGCATCCACATATCCACAATCCACATCGGCTCCATCGAGCGGCCACCGCGGTGCCCACGACACGAAGGCGTTCCATTATATAGCGTTCATCTTCCGCCCATCCCCGGCACTGGCTAGTGTGGGGGGCATGACTGAAGAACTGACCATTCCCGCCGCGATGCTACCCGCGGACGGACGCTTCGGCTCCGGCCCCAGCAAAATCCGCCCCGAACAGGTCGCCGCGCTCGACGCCGGAAGCAAATACCTGCTCGGAACCTCACACCGCCAACCGCCCGTGAAACATTTGGTCGCCTCCATCAAAGAAGGACTCGCCGCCTTCTTCTCCATGCCCGCCGACTATGAGATCGCCTTCGGCAATGGAGGCGCCAGCGCATTTTGGGAGGTGGCATGCGCCTCACTCATCAACCGCCGCGCCGCGTTCGGCGTCTACGGCTCATTCTCCGCAAAATTCGCCCAATCGGCGGCCAAAGCGCCATTCCTGGAAGATCCGGCGGTGTATGACGGCGAATACGGAACCTGCCGCCTGCCTGAATTCACCGACGGCGTGGACGCATACTGCTGGGCGCACGACGAAACCTCCACCGGCGTCGAGGCGCCGATCCGCCGCGTTCCGGGAAGCAAGGAGCAGGGGGCGCTCACACTCATCGACGCCACCAGCGCAGCCGGCGCGCTCCCGGTGGACATTCGCGAAACCGACGCCTACTACTTCTCCCCACAAAAAGCCTTCGGCTCAGACGGCGGCCTGTGGGTGGCCGTACTCTCCCCGGAAGCGGTGGAACGCGCGGCATCCGTGGAACGCTCGGCCACACTGGATGGAGCCCGCCGCTGGGTGCCCCCGTTCCTGTCTCTGACCAGCGCAATCGCCAATTCACGCAAGGACCAGACACTCAACACCCCCGCCGTCGCCACGCTCATCATGATGGAGAACCAAGTGCGCTGGCTGAACGACAACGGCGGTCTGCAATGGGCCACCGCGCGTTGCGCCAAATCCGCTTCCCTGCTCTATTCCTGGGCCGAGCACAGCGACTACGCCCACCCGTTCGTCAGCGACGGGTCAATTCGCTCCCGTTCGGTGGTCACCGTCGACCTGGATGCGTCGGTGAACGCCTCGCAGGTGGTGGCATTGCTGCGCGAGAACGGCATCGTCGACACCTTTGCGTACCGCAAACTCGGACGGAACCAGCTGCGCTTCGGCGTGTTCCCGTCGGTGGAGCCGTCTGACGTGGCCGCGCTGACACAGTGCATCGACTATGTGGTGGAACGCCTCTAGGACAATGTCAGAATGGCGTTGACGCCAGCAGGAACGAGCCCGCCGCATTGCCGACGGGCTCAATTCGTATGTGTCCGGCCGCGGCGGGAACGAATACGGCCTGCCCCTGCCGCAACACGCGATCCCCCTCATCGTCGGCGCAATGCAACAGCCCCGAACAGCACAGCAGCACACGCGGCCCCTGCGACGGCAGGGCAATCCGCCGGGACTCCCGACGAATCACCGAATCGCCATAGCGCGCGGCGAGACGACGCAACACCGGCCAGACGGACTCGGACTGGCCCTCCGACGCCCCCACGCGGCCGTACGCCAGCATGAACTCATTCACATGCGGCCGGTACGTCGCCACGTCACGGGTGACGAAGGTGCCGAACGACGCGGCACGAGGATCGACCGGAACCGCGGGACTGCAGTTCAGCGAACGCAGCAGGTTGGGAATGTCCTTATGCTTGGGCGTCATGCCGGCGCGCAGCACATTATCCGAATTCGTCATGATTTCAGCGGCGGTGCCGCGAATATAGGCATGCGGAAGACCAGCCGGAATGAACACCGACTCCCCCGGACCCAGCCGCACCGGATTCATCAGCAGCAGGGCGAGCACGCTGGGATCATCCGGGAACGCCGCTGCGGCCTTGCATGCGTTGTCGAACGCCAATCGCATGGTCCGACGCGACGGCTGCAGCGGTGAACCCTCCGAGTCCGCCAAACGCGTCAGCGCGTCGCACAGCGCATCCGCTACCCCGGCGGATCGATCAGCAGGCGCTGTGACCGCCAGATGAAACGCCCGGAATATGCGCCGCTGCGATGACGTCCAATAGCGGCTGGCAACGGGCATCATCGCATCAGCCACGACGGCATTCGGTGACGGCTTGTCCCCGGACAGGTCGGCGACCATATCCGCGGCCACAGGGTGATCGACCAGTTTCAGCATGCGCCGGGGCAACGCGCCCGGCATAAAACCCACCGACGCCTCAAAGGGCTCCAGCGCGACGACCATCTCATGCTTCGCCAGCATGTCCTTGAAGGACCGCTCCGGGGATTGCCGCGGCACCCCGGCGTCCTGCTCGCGGTTGTAGCCGGCCCGGGCCTCGAAATCAATCGGATGCACTTGCAGCGACAGCGGGATGCGGGCTGAAATCACCTTGAAGAGGTATGGCAGCACCGGGCCGAACATGCGGGAGGCCGTTGGGCCAACCATATAGTCGGTATGTCCGCGGATCGCATCGTCGAGATTCACAGGCCCGGGGATGTCCGGCGCATCGGCGTCATGCAGCAGCGACGGCGAACCGGCATGGCCGGAGAACCACATCTCGGCCAGGGGACCTGGAACGCCCGGTTCGCCGGCCGGTCCGAGCGTACCGCAGTCGCGGAAAAGTCGCTGCAGGCGATCATAGGACCCCCAGGCATAGCGTTTCGGCACGGCTTCAATCGCAATCACGCTCGGGACTCCTTTCGACTCACTAAGCCTACCCCGCGCGATACAGTGAAGTCCATGAAGTTGGCGCCCATATTCGACCCCGCGGTCCGCAACCCCGCCCCCAAACCCATGCAGGTGGATCTGCAGAAGGCGTTTCTGGCGGTCACCACGCTGTGGGTGATCGCCCTGGCGGCGGTCACCATCCTGATGGCGCTGGAGATTTGCGGCATCCGCCCGCTGATCGTATGCGTGTCCGGCACCGGAATCGGCATTCTGCTGTTGATCTGGGAGCACTTCCACCGTTGGGACTACCGGCGCCTGGGCAAATGATGCAACCGGATGCGCCGCGTTCCCCCGTCACCGGGCCACAGGCAACGACAGACTGAAGGTCGAGCCCGATTTGGGGCTGCTCCACACGGAGGCGGCGCCATGATGGCTGAGCGCCACATGCTTGACGATGGCAAGTCCCAATCCGATGCCGGCACCGGTGCGTTCATTCTGTTCCTTGCCCCGATAGAAGCGCTCGAAGATATGCTCCTGCTCGCTTTTGGGGATGCCGCACCCCTGATCGATCACACGCACCACCGCATGGCCACCGTCGGAGGAGGCGGTAACGGCCACACTGACCGAGCCGCCCTCATGCGAGTAGGCGATGGCGTTCTCCACCAGTTTGGTGATGGCCGCGCGGATCTGGTCGCCGTCACCGTTCACCGTCAGCCCCCCGTCACCGCAGATCGACAGGCGTATATGCCGCTGTTTAGCCATGGGCATGCACCGGTCCACCACGCTGCGAGCCTGGCTCAGCAGCGACAGACGGTTGGCGCTTGACGCCACAATCGGCTCCTGCGCGCGGATCAGCAGCAACAGGTCGGCGACCATGCGGCTCATACGCCGACCCATCCCGCGCACGGCATCGGCGTCCCCGATAACGCGATCGGCGTTCTGCGCATTGTCCCGCAGATCGCGGGCCAGCGCATTGAGCTGCCGCGTCGGCTTCATCAACTGTTCGGAGACGTTCTCGATAAAGGCCTCTCGCGTACGGGCGAACATCACCATATCGGTCACGTCCTCAAGCAGCACCACGACGAAATGCTCGCCCAGCCGGCCGACCGTCGCCTTCAGCCAGTAGCCATGCGACACCGATTGCTCGTCATCAGCGCCGACGGGCACCACGCTGCGCGTCGATGTGGTGATGTCAAGACTGGTTTTGCCGCCGGTCCCGCGAATGGCCCGAATCGTCTCCAGCACCCGATCGTCCACTATCTCGTCGTCGCGCACCAGGCCGAAACGATACGCCTCAGGACCGCAGCGCACCACACTGTCGTCCGCGTCCACCACGATTGGGCACAGCGGCAGCATCGAAAGCAACGCCGCCGTATCATCATCCAGGTCGTCAACCGTCGACTCCCGATGCTGGGAGATCATGCCGTGGGCTTTTCTGAAGCGATGCCACCACGCGTCAGCCATACTGCCCAGCGGCACATTGCCCGTTCTTTCGGCCAGTTTGTCGTGCACCACGCCCCAAACCGCGAACGCGATGCTCACGAGCACGGCCAGGCCGATCATGCCGAACACGAGAAATATGACGGCGGAGACCCCTGAATTATTCGTCATGGTTTCATTGTTGCAGATCGTCGCAGCCCGCACACCAACGACACGACCGACAATCACCGCTATGGGCGGACACGCCATGGAGCGAGCCGATATGAATCGCAGGTAAACAGTTTCATGAACATTGAGCCAACGCGCGGTTTCTTTTTCCCGCCAATGTTGGCGGCAAACAGTGTCGCCTCATACAATGGATCAGGTATAACCCGAGAGGAAAGGCTTAGCAATGCGCGTTATTTTCAACGAGGAGCTGAAGAACGTCGCCGATGACCTCGACCGTATGGCCCAAGACGTCACCAAGGCAATCAAGGGCGCCGGGGCCGCGCTCATGAAGTCCGATGTCGAAGCCGCCCAGACCGTCATTGACGGCGACATCGAGATCGACGCTTTGGAAACCAGCATCATCGACCAGTGCGTCAAGCTGCTGGCCAAGCAGAACCCGGTCGCCACCGACCTGCGCGTGGTGGTTTCCACGCTGCGTCTGGCGGCGACATTCGAACGCATGGGCGATCTGGCCAAGCATGTGGCGGAAACGGCACGTCGCACCTATCCGCAATCCGCCCTGCCCGACGAGGCCAAGGCCATCGTCACGCAAATGGTCGAATTCCTGAACACCACGGCCGACAAGCTGACCATCATGCTTGCCGATCGCGATGCCAAGGTCGCGGAGAAGATCATTCTGGATGATGACAAGCTTGACGAGCTGCACCATGAAACCTTCGAGCTCATGCTCTCCGACAAGTGGACGGGCACCAAGCAGCAGCTCATCGACATGGTGCTGATCGGCCGCTTCCTGGAGCGTCTCGGCGACCACGCGGTTTCCGCCGCCCGTCGCGTCACCTATATCGTCTCCGGCTTCGACCCCAGCAAGAAGCCCGGCCCCGACGAGGGCACCGACATCGACTGAACCGGCTGACGGCTCCTCGTCACCGTTCCCATAACCTCACACCCCGTCCGGTCTCTCGCAGCCGACGGGGTTTTTCCATGTCGCGTCCGGCCATACCCGTCACGCTGTCGCCACATCCCGCTGCTACGCGTCCGGCTGACCGGCGACCTCATCGTGATAATGCTGCCAGGAACGGCGAATATGCTCATACATAAGTCGGCCAGCGGATTCGGCCTCGCCATGCTCAATGGCATCGGCGATGGCAACATGCTCGTTCCAAGCGTCGACGCCGCGAGGATGCGCGATATTGGCGGTGAAATACATACGGGATTTTTTGATCATCAGATCTATCATGCGCCGAAGGATGGGATTGCCGGATAGCTGCGCTATACGGTCATGAAAGCGCTCGTTGACGTTGGAAATCAGCTTGACGTCCCCGCCGCCGTCCTTGAGAAAGACCTCACGCCCATAGTTGGCCATGGTGGACAATTCGGCGATGGCCGCATCATCGGCCGCCCTGCATGCCAGAGCGGCGGCGCTTGACTCCAATGCCATGCGCACCTCGTATATGTTTTCCACCTCGCTGGGATGCGGCACATGGACCTTGGCGCCATGGGACTCCTGGATGTCAACCCATTGGTCTCCCTGCAAAATCAAAAAGGCCTCGCGAACGGGAACGCGGCTGACGCCGAGCCGCTCGGCCATGCCAAGCTCGGTGAGGCGAGTCCCCGCCGGCAATGCCCCGGAAACGATGAGTTCCGTAATCTGGTCGGCAACCTGATTGCGCAGATTCTGTCTTTTGGGAATAGGCTCGATGGGCAACGCGTCGAGCAACGCCCCAGCCGACGGCTCTTCAGCCACATGCCTCGACGAATCCCGCGCATCCATTCCAATCCCCTCGACCATATACTGTGTCGGCTGCACGACGATCGCCGTGCAGCCGATTTTCTCTCAGTATACTGCCCTTCCGCCGCACGCTATGCGGATCAGAGACATGCGATATTGCTGTCGGTGCGCGACTCGGTACCTCCTATCAGGGTGCCCGATTCGTTGCGCACAATCATCTGGCCACGCCCAAAATCCGCCGGTTCGAGACTCATCATCATCTCATGCCCCAAGCGGCCCAGCGAAGCGGCGATATGCGGATCGAAACGGGATTCCACCCGCACCGCGTTACCGTGGTCCCAGCGCCAGCGGGGCGCGTCAAGCGCCTGCTGCGGATCAAGGCCGAAGTCGATGTAATTCGTCGCCACCTGCACATGCCCCTGAGGCTGCATATAGCCGCCCATCACACCGAACGGACCGACGGGCAGCCCGTCTTTCATGAGAAATCCGGGGATGATGGTGTGGTAGCTGCGCTTGCCCGGCTTGAGCGCGTTGGCCCGCGTGGGATCCAGCGAAAAGTCGGCGCCGCGGTTCTGCAATGCGATGCCCGTTCCCGGCACGACGATGCCGGAGCCGAATCCCATGTAGTTCGACTGGATGTACGACACCATATTCCCCTCGCCGTCCGCGCAGCACAAATACACGGTGCCGCTGCTGGACGGCGTCCGGGTGGTGCGGATCTCGGCATGATCGCCGATCTCCGAAGCCTTTCTGGCACCATATTCCGGCGTGAGATACGAAGCATAGTCCACATCGGTGTCATTGGGATCGGTAACCGAATCGAAGGCGTCCGCGAAGGCGATCTTGATCGCCTCAAACTGCCGGTGATACGTCTGTGGATCCTCTTTGGAGGTGAACTTGAAGTTCTTCAGGATGTTCAATGCCATCAACGCGACGATGCCCTGCCCGTTCGGCGGGATCTCGCACACTTCGTAGCCACGGTAGGACACCCTCAGAGGCTCGACCCATTGCGGCCTATAGGACGCGAGATCCTCATAGCGCAGATATCCTCCGGCGGCGCGGCTGGCGGCGTCAATGGCCTTCGCGAGATCCCCCTCGTAGAAGGCGCGGGCCTGGGTCTCCCCGATCGCCTCAAGCGTGTCCGCATGATCCGGCAGGGTGACGACGTCACCCACCTGGGGACATGCGCCGTTGCTGGTGAAGGTGTCGAACCACGCGTCAAAACGGCCGTCCTCATTGCAGGAGGCGTATTTGGCCGCCGCGCGCTTCCAGAAATACGCCAGATTGGGCCCGACGGCATACCCATTGCGCGCATAGTCGACCGCAGGTGCCAGATCCTCGGAAAGACTAAGCCTGCCATACCGCCCATTGATGGCCGCCCAGGCGCCCGGCGCTCCAGACACGGTGACGGGACTCCAGCCGAGCACCGGCATGTGGCCATGATCCACATTGCCATCCTCACGGAGTTTGTCGATCGAAATGCCCCGGGGCGCCGGACCGCTGGAATTGAGGCCGACCAGACGCTGTTCCCTGGCGTTCCACGCGATGCAGAACGCGTCGGCGCCGATGCCGTTGGCGGTCGGCTCCGCCACCGTAAGAGCGGCGGCGGCCGCCACGGCCGCGTCAAAGGCGTTGCCGCCCTTGAGCATGACCTGCAGACCGGCCGCGGACGCCTGAGGCACCGAACAATTCACCATGGCTTTACGGGCGTACAGCGGAAAACGCTGCGATGGATACCGCTGCGCCAATGGATCAAACATATGTTCCTCCCAATGATAAAAAACGCTAGGATAAAACCACTACCGGGACCGATGCGTCGACGAGGCGTTCGCACGGCCGAAATCGGGGTGCGGGATGGCGGTTAGCAGCTGTTTGGTGTAGTCGGCCTTCGGATGGTCGAAGACGTCCTCGATGGGTCCCTGTTCCTCAACCGTACCGTGGCGCAGCACCACAACGTTGTCGGCGAATTGGCGGGCGACGCCGAGATCGTGCGTGATGAACAGATACGTGTACCCCTTCTCCCGCTGAAGTTTGCGAAGCAGCGCGAGGATCTGGTCCTGCACCAGTACGTCAAGTGCGCTGACGGCCTCATCCAGGATGAGGATTTGAGGCTCGATGGCCAGGGCGCGTGCGATGGCGACGCGCTGGCGCTGGCCTCCCGACAGCTCGCTGGGTTTGCGCGCGGCCGTTTCGGCGGGGAGGTCCACGTCGTCAAGCAGCTCAAGCACACGTGCGGCGCGCTCTTCCGCGGTGCCCCGACGGGCCACGTCCAGCGGCTCGCGGATCACGTCACCGATGGTCCATGTCGGATCGAGGCTTGCGTACGGATTCTGGAAGACCGGCTGCACAAACGTACGGATATCGTGCATGCGTGCATGATCGCCGGCGTCGACCGGCTCGCCATTCGCCATAATGCGACCGGAGGTTGGCGTCTCCAGTCCAAGGATCATGCGGGCAAGGGTGGTTTTGCCGGATCCCGACTCGCCCACCAATGCGGTGGTGGTGCCCTTGGCCACGCGGAAGCTCACGTGGTTGGACGCCGTCAGCTTGCGATTGCGGGCGCCTCGCACGGCATATTCCTTGACAATGTCGTCGACCTCAAGCGCAACAGTCCCGTCGGAGCCGTTTCCGTTGCCCTCTCCCCAGTCCTGCGACTCGATGAGGCCGGGAGCCGCCGCGATAAGCCGACGGGTGTACTGATCGCCGGGATGCAACACCACTTCCTCGGCGACGCCGTTCTCCACAATACGGCCATCGTGCATGACGGCGATCCGGTCGGCGCGTTCCGCGGCAAGCGCCAGGTTGTGCGTGATGAACAGCAGCGTTGCGCCACGCTCGGCAACGAGTTTGACCATATGGTCGAGAATCGTTTTCTGCACGGTCACATCAAGCGCACTGGTGGGCTCGTCGGCAACGATCAGGCTGGGGTCGCGGGACAGGGCGATGGCGATGAGGATGCGCTGGCACATGCCGCCGGAAAACTCGTGCGGATACTGGCGCATGCGACGCTCAGGCTCGTCGATGCCGACCTCCTCCATCAGATCGATCACGCGCCGGCGCACCTCGCTGCGTTTCGTGAGGCCACCCGCGCGGATCGCATCGGCGATCTGATCGCCAACCCTCATCGAGGGATTGAGGTTGGTCATGGGATCCTGGGGCACATAGCCGAGCCGCCCGCGGCGAAATACGCGCCAATCCTTGGGGCGCATGGAGTTCGGATCCACACCGGCCAACGTAACGCCTCCCGCGGTGATGTGCTCCCCGGGGGCGTACAGACCCAGCAGCGTGGAGATCAGCGTGGATTTGCCCGAACCCGAAGCGCCGACAACGGCATAGATATCGCCCGGATTCACGTCAAGATCGATGCCGTGCAACACCTCCTTGTCGCCATAGGCGACCTTCAAGCCGTGAATGGAGAGCAGCGGGGCGTTGCTCTTGGTTGCATCATTCATGTTCTCGCCTTTCACTGCAGGCAGTCCTTGACCGCGTCGCCCAGAATGTTGAAGCTCAGACAAATCAGCGCGATCACCAGACCGGGGAAAACACCCATATACGGATCGACGCTGATGAACTGCTGCGCATCCGACAGCATCACGCCGAGACTTGGCGTCGGCGGTTGGATGCCCAGTCCCAGGAACGAGAGCACCGCCTCGCCGAGAACCGCGGCGGGCACGATGATCGTGGACTGCACGATCACGGCGGGCAGGATGTTCGGCAGCACATGGCGGACCAAGGTACGCTGCTTCGTCGAATTCAACGTATACGAAGCCGTGACGAAGTCAAGGGCCGTGACGCGAAGCACCTCGCCTCGGACGATGCGAATCATCTGCGGCACATGGGCTATGCCCAGTGCGATCACCACATTCGTCAGATTCGCGCCGTAGATGGCGGCCAGGGCGACAGCGATGATCAGCGACGGGAACGACAGCATGACATCGGTGACGCGCGAGATAATGCCGTCCGCCACCTTCCACTGCCCTGCTGCCAGGCCCAGGGGCACCCCGATCGCCAGGCAGAAGACCACGGTGAGTATGCCGACGATCAGCGAGGCCCTCATGCCGAACAGTATGCGGGAGAAGATATCCCGCCCGAGGTTATCGGTGCCGAGGGGATAGCCGACGGTGCCCGGCACCTGGAACACCGCGCCGAAGTCGGTCTGCTCGGGCGTATAGGGCGCCAGCACGGGCGCGAGAACAGCCGTCAGCACAATCAGCGCGCACAGGACCAGTCCCGCGACGCCGGAAGGCCTTGACACCAGGCGCCCCCAGAATCCTTTCGGTTTGACACGCCGCAAGCCCTTGTCGCGGGATTCGGCTGCCGGTGTCGTATGGAGCGTTGCTGAACTCATTGCAGGCCTCCCACCTTGATACGCGGGTCAAGGAACGAATACAGGATATCGACGATGAAATTAATGACCACATACGTCACGGTGATCAGCATGACGACGATCTGAATCACCGGATAGTCGCGGGAGAACACCGAGTCGAGGATCATCTTTCCAAATCCCGGAAGACCGAAAATCGATTCGGTGACCACCGCCCCGGCGAGCAGCCCGCCAAGCTGAAGTCCCACAATCGTAACCACCACGCCCAGCGAATTGCGCACGCCGTAGCGCAGCAGCACACGTGCCGGGCTCAGCCCCTTGGCATTGGCCGTGACGATGAAGTCGGAACGCATGGTCTTCCTCATCGAGCTCTTGGTCTGACGGGTGATCGAGGCGATCAGCTGGAACGCCAGCACGCTGGCGGGAATGACGAGATGATACAGACTATCGCCAAAGTTCACGCCCGGCGAGACATACCCCGAGGCCGGGAACCAGCCCAAGCCAACGCACAGCGCCTGAATCGCGAGCATGCCGAGCCAGAAGTTCGGGATTGACAGGCCCGCCACGGCAAGACCCCCCACGATCCAGGACGGCCAGCGACCGTCATAACGCTCGGCGATCACGCCGAACACCAATCCCACGATGACGGCCAGCGTGATCGCGAACAACGCAAGCTCGACGGTGACGGGAATCGTGGTTGCCAGCATCGACTTCACCGACGTTCCAGTGCGCAGCGACTGGCCGAAATCACCGTGCACGAAGCGATTGACGAACCGCACATACTGCACCCACAACGGCTGGTCGAGCCCCATTTGGGCCCGCGCCTCGGCCAGGCGCTCCGGAGTCGCCTCCTCACCGGCCAACGCCAACGCCGGATCTCCCGGAAGCAGACGCGCCCCCAGGAACACCAGAATCGAGGACACAACAATTGCTATGGCCGACTGCCACAATCTCGTCAAGGCGTATCTCAGCATATGCGGTTCCTTACTTCTTATCGATCGGATGGGCTACAGCCCGGACTCACTGCACGAATGCGGCATGAGTCAGACGCACCACGCCGTCGCCATACACGTCCACGCCCGCGACGGAATGGGTGACGCCCGTCAGATACCGCTGGCGGTACAGGAAGATGTACGGCATGTCATCGCGCATCACATCAATGGCCTGGCCATAGAGATCGGCGCGCTTCGCGGTGTCGGACACCTGGGACGCCTGCTTGATCAGATCGTCGAACTTCGCGTTGGAATAGCCGTCGTAGTTCATCGAGCCGCCGGTGGTGAACAGCGCCTTGGAGTTGCCGTCCGGATCGATGCGGCCGGACCAGCCCATTTGGGCGGCGTCGTCATAGTTGCCGTTGTTCATGTTCTCGAGCAGCGAGGTGTATTCCACCGGCTCGATCTGCAGGTCGAAGCCGCCTTCCTTGACCTGCGACTGCAGCGCCTGCATCATCTGCAGGCTGGACTGGGTGTTCGAGACCTGGACCTTGACGGTCAGCGGCACGCTAACGCCGGCGTCCTGCAGCATCTGCTTGGCCTTGGCCGGATCGTGGGGCAGGCAGGTTCTGGAGGTTTCCGAGGCGAAGGGGCTGCTGTCGGAGATGAACGAGCAGGCCTTTTCGTACAAACCGCCGTATACGCTCTGAACCAGCTGGTCACGGTCGACGGACATGTCGAAGGCCTGGCGAATGACCTTCTGCTTGGCGAAATCGGTGTTGAGATCGCCGACGGGCTGTCCTACGCCGTTGACGTTGCCGACGTTGACATACAGTCCCTGGAAACCCAGCGAACTGACCGACATCATCGTGATGTTCGGATCCTCGTTCAGCGTCGCGACGTCCTGCGGGGTCAGATTGTCGGCCACCTGCACGTCGCCGGACTTGAGATTCTGGGCGCGGATCGCCGCGTCCTTGATGATCTTGTACACGATCTTGTCGATGTGCACGTTCTTGGCGTCATAGTAGTTCGGATCCTTTTCGAGCGTGATGCTCGTCGAGGGGACGCGTTCGACGACCTTGAAGGCACCGACGCACACCGGCGCTGAGGCGAAGTTGTCCCCGAGCTCGTCAAGGGCCTTGGGGCTCATGATCATGCCGGCGCGATCGGCCAGGGCGGCGGTCAGCGGCGCATAGGGGGACGACAGGTCGATTTCCACCGTGTATGTGCCCGTCGCCTTGACATCCGTGATCGGTCCGAGTTCGGACTTGCGGGCCGATCCCTTGAGATTCAGGTCCCTTTCGAGCGTTTTGACGACGGCCGCGGCGTTGAAATCGGTGCCGTCGGCAAATTTGACGCCTTGTTTGACGTCAAACGTGTAGGTCTTGCCGTCTTCGGAAATCGTCGGATCCGAGGCCGCCAGCAGCGGCACGGTGTCGCCCTGCGCATTGATGTCGTACAGTTTTTCGCAGGAATTGGCGAAGACGTAGCGCGAATAGAGGGACGACGACAGGGTCGGGTCGAGCTTGTCCGGGTCGGAGCTCAGCCCCATGGTCAGGGTGCCGCCCTCCTGGACATTTTTGCCGTCCAGCGAAATGCTGGTAACGTCCGTGGACGCCGATTTCGCCTGTTCGCTCAGCGAATTGTTCTGCACTGCGGTTCCGCAGCCGGACACCACGCCTACCAGCGTGGCGACCGCGGCGATTGCCGACAGAACCCTCAAACCTGTTTTACGCATGGTTCCCTTCTTTCCTTGTTCTCACTTGTTGTTGGATTTCTTCGCCGCCACCCACAAGCTCCTCACCAGTAGGAAGACAAGGTAGGCGGCGAACAGCATTGCATTGACCCGGGCCGAGACGGCGGAGGCGACGAGATTGCCGAGCGGGGTCATCACGCAGGCGCATACGCCGATGATGAGGCCGACCTTTACGTTGACCAGACGGCGCCTGGCATTGGAGACCGTGCCCGAAATGGCCCCGGGAAACATCGCGAGCAGGGAGCTGCCGCGGGCGACGAGATCGCTGGCCTGGAACAGCAGCGACAACGCGGGGACGAGAATGGTGCCGCCGCCAATGCCCAGAATGCCCGACAGGATTCCGGTGACGACGCCGAAGGCGACCAGCGCGACGCCCGACAGCACGGTCAGGTGGATCACGGAATCACGGGAGGGAATGAAGATGAACTGCTGGACGATCACCAGGAGCAGAAAGACCACGAAAGCCCACTGCAGGATCTTTTCCGGCAATCGCGACAGCAGCCAACTGCCGATCTGGGCGCCGATCACAATGCCCACGGCCAGCAGGATCGCGGCCACCCAATCGACGTTGCCGCGCGCCGCGTAGCTGCCCACGCCCACGATGGAGATGGGGACGATCGCGGCCAACGAGGTTGCCGCGGCATTACGCTGCGTCATGCCGCACCATACCAGGGTCGGCACGATGATTGTGCCTCCGCCGATGCCGAACAATCCGGATAGGAATCCCGCAAGCACGCCCACGCCGGCCATGACCAGGACGTTGCGTGGCGTAAGCGCCGTCTCGTGACTGTCAGTCATATGTTCCTCTCACTCGCCTCTCGTAACTGTGTACTGTATACACTTTCTTGGTTGATTGTGTTATGGAAATGTAACGTCTCACTGTGTGAGCCGCCGTCACCGCTCGAATTGCGTCTCGCCCCCGATGACCACGGCATCCACTGCGATATTCGCGATCTCCCCGACCGGCACGACATGCGGATCGTTCTCCAGAATGGTGAAGTCGGCAAGCTTCCCCGGCTGGATGGTTCCAACCTCGCGTTCATGATGCGAGGCGTAGGCGCTGCCGAAGGTATAGGCCCGCAACGCCTCATCCAGACTCAGGCGTTCACCGGGTCCTCCCAGCACCAGACCGGACCTCGTCCGGCGCGTCACCGCCCCCTGGATCGCCCACAACGGCGACAATCTGGCGCTTGGCGCATCGGTGCTGCCGGGGATGACGGCCCCCAGCCTCACATACGACCCCGCACGGTCCGCCATCATGGCGCGCCTCATGCCGATGACCTTGACATAGCCGTCCCCGTAATCGGGAATGAAACTCCCCTGCGGCACCGGCACGATATGGTCGGCCACGAGCCTGGCGATCATATCGTCGCTCATCAGGCCGCAATGCTCGATGCGATGACGGGCATCGCGGCGGGGGAACAGCCGCTGCGCCCGCTCGATGGCGTCAAGGGCCAGCCTCACCGCATTGTCCCCGATGGCATGCGCGGCGACCTGCCATCCGGCGCGATGCAGATGCGCAAAGCCGTCGACCACCTCATCGCGATCCCATTGCAGAACGCCATGGCCGCCCACCCCCTCATACGGTTCGGACAGACTGGCGGTACGACTGCTGAACGCGCCGTCGAGCACGATCTTGCATGCGCCAATCGACAGCATGTCGTCGCCGAATCCGGTACGCATCCCGAGATCCAACCCGAACGAGGCGGGACCCGGCCCAAGCCCATCCACGTCATGAAGCTTGGAATACAGCGGCATCAGCGTGCCGCGAAGCCGCATCGCGCCGCATTCGACGGCCTTCTGAAACACATCGATTCTGGTGACGCCCGCCTCGGCATAGCTGCTGAGCCCCATCGACAGCGCATAGTCGGACGCCACGCGCAAATCCTCGACCAGCTCACTCTCGTCCCGATCGGACACCAGACGCTTGAACACCCTCGCGGCATGCTCGCACACCAAGCCGGTTACATGACCCCCGGCGTCGCGTACCAACTGGTCCGGACCATATCCCTCCATGGCGTCGGGATCCGGGAAACCAGCCAGGGCAAACGCCCGGGAATTCACCACAGCCGCATGATGCGACAGATGCTCCAAATACACCGGATGGCCGGCGCAGATCTCATCCAGTTTCGCCAGCGTCGGATAGCCGCCCAGATCAAGCTGGTTGAACCCCCATCCGATCACCCAACGCCCGGGTTCCGCCGACCGGCAGGCACGGGCGATCGCATCGTACAACCCCTCAAGATCGCCGACGGAGGCGGCGGAGAGGTTGATCTCATTGAGATTGCGGCCCAGCACCGACAGATGGCAATGGGCGTCGTTCAATCCGGGACACAGGTACCGCCCGCCAAGATCGATGCGCTCCCGCGCCCCGAGACCCTCGATCCCATCGTCCAGCGCCGCTATGCGCCCATTGGACACGGCAACGGCGTGAGCCCACGGATGGGCGGGATCGAATGTCTGGATGCGGGCGTTCTCCCAAATCGTATCGAAGCGAAACGGCATCACCGCTCCACAAGCGCGGCGTTGGCAAGACGGATGATCCCGTCGCCGTACACGCTGACACCGGCCACCTGGGACGACACGGCGGTGAGATAGCGCATCCGATACAGATAGATGATCGGGCTGTCCTCACGAATCAAATCGGCCACCTGGCCATACAGCTCCGCGCGCTTGGAGGTGTCGGCGGTGGTCTTCGCCTGGTCAAGCAGCTGGTCCACCTGCCGGTTGGCATAGCCGTTGAAGTTCATCGAGCCGTTGGACTGCAGGAACAGCGAAACGTTCTGATCGGCATCCAGGCTTCCGGACCATCCAAGCTGCGTGACATCGTATTTGCCGGCGTTGAGGTTGGACAGCACGGTGGTGGATTCCGCCGGCTCGATCTGGATGTCGAAGCCGCCCTCTTTGGCCTGCGACTGAATGGCCTGCATGACCTGCAGCTGGGCGGGGCTGTTCGCCACCGAGACCTTCACGGTGTACGGGGTGGTCACGCCCGCATCCTCCAGCATCTGCTTGGCCTTGGCCGGATCATGGGGCAGGCAGGTTTTGGAGGACTCGGAGGCGAACGGAGTGGAATCCGACACGAAGGAGCAGGCGGAGGAATACAATCCGCCGAAGACGCTTTCCACCAGCTGGTCGCGGTCGATGGACATGGCAAGCGCCTGGCGGACGACCTTCTGCTTGGCGATCGGGGTGTCGATCTGGCTGCCGGGCTTCCCCACGCCGGCCGTATTGGCGATGTTGATCTCAAGCGCCTGATATCCGTAGGAGGGCGCGGACATGACGGTGAGGGAATCGTCGTCCTTCACCGACACGACGTCCTGCGGGGTCAGATTGTCGGCAAGCTGCACGTCGCCGGACTTGAGGTTCTGCGTGCGGATCGCGGAATCGGTGATGACCTTGTACACCACCTTGTCAAGATGCACATTCGCGGCATCGTAATAATTCGGATCCTTGACGAGCGTAACCGATGTGGACGAAACGCGGCTGTCGAATTTGAACGGCCCCACGCACACCGGAGCGGTGCCGAAGTCGTCCCCGGACTCATCAAGCGCCTTGGGGCTCATGATCATGCCCGCCCGGCCCGCCAGCGTGGAGACGAGCGGTGCGTACGGTTCGCTCAGATCGATTTCCACGGTTGATTCGTCCAGGGCCTTCACCTGGGAGATGGGGCCGAGATCGGATTTGCGGGCCGATCCCTGCAGATTGAGGTTGCGCTCGAGTGTCTTGACGACGGCGTCGGCGTTCAGGTCGGTGCCATCGGCGAATTTCACGCCCTGTTTCACCGCGAAGGTGTAGGTTTTGCCGTCTTCGGAAATCTTCGGTTCGGCGGCGGCGAGCAGCGGGACCGTGCTGCCCGAGGCGTCCACCGTGTAGAGCGGCTGGCAAATGTTGTTGAGCACCTGGGTGGAGGCAAGCGACGACGTGGTCGTGGGGTCGAGCTTGTCGGGATCGGAGCTCAGCGTGAGGGTCAGCGTCCCGCCTTCCTGGATCTTCTTGCCGTCGGCGGGAATCGTCAGGACGTCGTTGCCCGCCGCCTGCGAGGCCTGAGCCCCAAGACTGTTGTTCTGCACCGCAGTGCCGCACCCCGCCATGCAGAACAGTGAAGCCAGCGCAGCCGACATTGCGGTCAGCGTCCTTTTCGCCCTGTTCCATCGTGCCATGTTCATCCCTTGCATCTCCCGGATTCCCGTATACGGATCGTTTCGCTCATTCTCGCGATACACGCCGTCGCCCCAACGTCTTGGGGACTCCGGCGCCTACCTACAATTGCGTACTGTATACATTGTCGGACCGCAGGAACATGGCTGTGTCTCACGTAGTGACATGAGCCGACCACATGGACCGCCATGGACGCGCATGGCGGGCTCATAGCGAAAAGGGACAGCCCGGAGGCTGCCCCTTAGTAGAAAAACACCCGTTCTAGCGAAGCGTCACTTCTGACCCTGCGCGGCGACGGCGGCGGCACCGGCGGCTGCGGCCTCGGGATCGAGGTACTCGCCACGCGGCTTGACCGGCTTGAAGTTCTCATCCAGCTCATACAACAGCGGGATGGCGGTCGGGATGTTGACCTTGGCGATCTCCTCTTCGGAGAGGTTGTCGAGCATCTTGACGATGGCGCGGAGGCTGTTGCCATGGGCGGCGATCAGCACGGTCTTGCCGGCCTTGAGCTGCGGCTCGATGTCGGACTTGAAATACGGCTCGACGCGCTTGACCACATCGGCCAGGCACTCGGCTTCCGGCACCGGATCACCGGTGTAGCGAGGATCGCCGTTCTGGGCATACTGATCGTTCGGATCGATCTCGGGCGGCGGGGTGGCGTAGGAGCGGCGCCACAGCATGAACTTCTCGTCACCGTACTCCTCGCGGATCTCGGTCTTGTTCTTGCCCTGCAGGGCGCCGTAATGACGCTCGTTGAGACGCCAGCTGCGCTCCACCGGGATCCACAGACGATCGGCGGCGTCAAGGGCGATGTTGGCGGTGTTGATGGCACGACGCAGCAGGGAGGTGAAGACGATATCCGGAAGGACGTTCTTCTCCTTCAGGAGCTCGCCTCCGTGCTTGGCCTCAGCTTCGCCCTTCTCGGTCAGCGGAACGTCCACCCAGCCGGTGAACTGATTGGTTTTATTCCATGCGCTCTGTCCATGACGGAGCAGTACTAGTTTGTAAGTCATACCCCGCAGTCTATGCGAGGTAACGGACGAATCATAAGCGGCTGCGACCATACCGTGCTCGCCTGCGAAATATTCGAGAAAAGGCGGCGCGCGGCAAGCGGGGCGCCGTGATCTATATGAAACTCGCCTGCCAGGCATTGAGCACAAACGCACAGGCGACGACCAGTGCGGTCATGGAGCACAGAGGCAGCGCCTGACGCCATTGATCGCGTCGGACGGCTGCAATGGCACGCGAAGTCAGAACAATGCAGCATGCAATGCAGATCACCGCCGCAAGGCCCGCCCACCCGGCAACACCCCACATCCCACCGCCGCAATCAACCCCATACTCCACACACGCACGCTCGGCATCCACTTGCGCAGGCACGGCGACAAGCCAGCCCAGCAGCGCGACATACACGGGCACCGGCATGGCGAATATCACCGTCAGGACCTCGGCCCATCTCATCACCCGCGCATGCCAGCACTTACCCGTCTCCTCGCCTACGCGCACCATCAGCGTGCGTTTGCCATGGGCGGCGTCATCGTTGAGATCGCGCAGATTGTTCACCATCATGACACCGACGGACAGCAAACCGCAGATCACCGAACCGGCCGCTCCCGTCACGGTGATCGATCCGCTGAGCACATACTGCGTGCCAAGAGCCGGCACCAAGCCGAAGAATATGAACGCGGCCAGCTCCCCCAATCCCCGATACCCGTAGGGATGCCGCCCATTGGTATACCCCCAGGCAGCCAGCAGACAAACCGCGCCAAGTGCGATCATCCACCAGCGGCCAGTTATGCCGATGACGGCGAGCCCTGCCGCGCAGGCGATCATGGCGGCAATTCCGGCAGCCAGCAATACCTGTCTGGGATTCGCCCCGGAGGCGACCAGCCGACGTGGACCGGTGACCTCGCCATCTCGTCCGACATCCGTGCCACGCACGCCATCCGCATAGTCGTTGAGATAGTTCACCGCGATCTGCAGACCAACCGCCACCACGATGCACAACACCACCGCAACCGCAAACCACGGCCATGAAAACGCACAGTGTGTCAACGTGTCGGCAGACGCGCCATCCCACTTCTCCACCATTCGCCCCGCAGATGCAGGGCACGGCCGCATACCGCCCAAAGCCCCCCATCGCCAACTGGCGGCCGCCCCGATCAGCACCGGGGCAAGCCCCAGCGGCAGCGTTCGAGGACGAGCGCCACCCACCCACAGGGCCAGGCTGATGTTCGAAGACGAAGAATCGTTGTTTACCACGATTCCGCTATAGTACGACCGCCCTCCCTCTTCGGGAGGGCGGGAATCTCGGAACTATTGCCCCGACTGGTCCGTCGACCGCTGCACCGGAGGCTGCGACGAGGGCTGCGGCGGTTGCCACTGCGCCGGCGACGAAACCTGCGGCATTGGCGGAACCGCGGACGCGGAAGGATTGGCCATGGGGGTTTCAACCGGCGGAACCGCAGCTGGAGCAGGCTGCTGCGCGAACTGAACGGGCTGAGCGGACGGGGCCATCGGCACGGGCGCGGTCGGTTGAACGGGAACGGGCTGCGGCGACGCAAACGCCTGCTGCTGGACAGGAGCCGGATATGTCTGCGGCTGGGGAGTCTGCGGCTGCGCAGGCTGCTGCGCCGCAAAGGGCGCACCGGGATCGACTGCACCATTGGCGTTGACGGGAGCCGAAGCGTTCGGAGCGTTCTTTGCAGCCTTGTTTCTCTCATTCAGGAAGGTCAACACCGTACCAGCCAGCATCGCCGCGGAAGCGAGCAGCAGCAGCCAAGCGCCAATCCCCAAACTGCCGTATCCGGAGATCGCCGAAGAGGAATGCACCATCTCGAACAATACAAGCGCAAAACTGATCACAGCCAGCACCAATGCGGGAACCCGCTTCTTCAGATACGCCAGCACGCCGGTAACCACAGCCAGCACCAGCAGAATCCAACCGTCACCGCCATCAATCAGGCTGGCGCTGACGCTGATGCCGAACGCGGAGGCCGAGGCGAACGGAAGAAACACGGAAACCGCGATGACGACGGCACCGACAAGCGTGATAAGCGACAAATAATTGAAACTTTGCCCGGCGACATTCACCTGCTTGCCCTCGAGCTGCCGGGCGAAGCCAGTGGCCTGCCGCTTGAGTTCACTGGCTTTGTCGGCCAGCTGAGCGGTGTTCAACGCATTGGGACCGGACTGGGGCTGCGCGGGGCCACCGCTCGGGGCGGTTTGATTGAATTGCTGATAAGGCTGATACGGCTGCTGCGATTGCGCGGCCTGGGCCTGAAAGGACTGGGGCTGCTGAACATTCTGAGACTGCGCAGGCTGCTGCGCGGGAACGCCGGATGGCTGAGACGTCTGATTTGGATCGGTCATGAGGATCCCCTTTCTTGCTCCCTATCCGTGCTGCATCGTTACAGCGCGAATTCAATATCTACGATACATCGAAAATACGAGAAAAGCCCAGCCGCCACGGGCTGGGCCTAGAGAGATTTGCGCGAGGAGGCATGTTGGCCGACTAAAAGGAAGGATTCCGTCGGGCGGACAGTCCACCGGACTGCCAGCTGATCCGACTCCATGTGAAACCATTATGAATTGAAATAAGAACTTGGTAGCCTATTGGCCGACTCAACGGAGGGCTACGCTGGGTGGACAGTCCACCGGACTGTCCACTTATCCAGCTTCGCGTGAAGCCGTTATTGAATTAAACTTTGCTTAATTCAGCGGCTTCACCAGCGGGAAGGTGATGGTCTCGCGGATGGTGGCACCGGTCAGCGCGATCAAGAGACGGTCGATGCCCATGCCCATGCCGCCCGCCGGAGGCATGCCCACGCCGAGGGCCTCCAGGAAGTCCTCATCGATGTCGCAGGCCTCCTCGTCACCGGCGAGCGCGTCCTTGGCCTGGGCCACGAAGCGTTCGCGCTGCACGATCGGGTCGTTGAGCTCGGAGTAGCCGGTGGCCAGCTCGAAGCCGCGCACGTACAGGTCCCACTTCTCGACCACGCCGGGCTTGGTGCGATGGCCCTTGACCAGCGGGGAGGTTTCGACCGGGAAGTCGCGCACGAAGGTCGGCTCGTACAGCTTGTCCTCGTAGAAATGCTCCCACAGGTGTTCCACGAGCTTACCGTGGTTCTCCACCTCGTCGCGCTCGACACCGAGCTTGTCGGCGATCTCGCCGAGATGTTCCACGGAGGTGCCGTTGGGCTCCGGGTTTTCTGGGTCATGGGGCACGATCTGCTCGCCCAGCGCCTCGGACAGCGAATCGTACATGGAAATCGACTTCCAATCGCCGCCGAAGTCGTATTCCGTGCCGTCCAGCAGCGTCACCTTATACGAGCCGAACACGTCCTTGGCGGTTTTCTGCACCAGCTCCTTCACCAGCTCGCCGATGGTGTCGTAGGTGCCATACGCCTGATACGCCTCGAGCATGGTGAACTCGGGGGCGTGCGTCGCGTCGACGCCCTCGTTGCGGAAGTCGCGGTTGATCTCGAACACGCGGTCGATGCCACCCACCAGGCAGCGCTTGAGGAACAGTTCCGGCGCGATGCGCAGGTAGAGGTCCAGGTCGAATGCGTTCATATGCGTGGTGAACGGGCGGGCGGCCGCGCCACCATGCAGGGTCTGCAGCATCGGGGTCTCGACCTCGATGAAATCATGGTCGTCGAAGGTGCGGCGCAGCGAGGCGACGGCCTTGGAGCGGTTGCGCACCATGTTGCGGATCCTCTCGTCCGCGATCATGCCGATGTACGGCTTGCGGGTGCGGGTGTCCTCGTTCAGCTCCTTGTGCAGGGCGGGCAGCGGTTGCAGCGCCTTGGAAGCGATCGCCCATTCGGTGGCGAACACGGACAGTTCGCCCGTCTTCGAGGAAATCACACGGCCCTTGAGATATAGGTGATCGCCCAGATCCACCAGCTGCTTGAACTGCTTGAGGGAATCGGCGCCGATCTCCTTCTTGGAGATCATGCCCTGGATTTTGGTGCCGTCCCCCGCGGACAGCTGCACGAAGCACAGACCGCCGGCATTGCGCAGGAACAGCACGCGACCGGCGATGCCCACCATGTCATCGGTTTCCTGACCGGCTTCGAGCTTGCCGTCGTACTTGGCGCGCACGGCCTCGATGGTGGTGGTGACGTCCAGAT
Source organism: Bifidobacterium sp. UBA744 (assembly GCA_002298605.1). Taxonomy (GTDB): domain Bacteria; phylum Actinomycetota; class Actinomycetes; order Actinomycetales; family Bifidobacteriaceae; genus Bifidobacterium. Next base: position 41,198 of record DBKS01000009.1, read on the forward strand.
GCACCGGATAGGGCGGGATGCCGCTCCGGAGCATCATGGCGCGCTTGGCCACGCGCATCTGGACCTGCTCGGGGTGGGCCAGCGGGCCGAATTCCTTGTTGGAGGGGTCCACGGCCTCGTCAAGGGTCGCGCCCCCGTTGATCTTCGCGCGGATGGCGGCGTCCTGCGCCAGCAGCATCTCGGCCCGTTCCACGGTAGTCATCTGCGGCACGGAGGGGGTTTCGTCCCCGTTGTCGCTGTTGTCATTGCGTTCTACATCTTCTGCCATAGGCACACAGTGTACGGCTTCAGGGTGACCGGCATCCCCCTATGCATTGGCATATCAGGCAGCGACACGACCGCGACGCGCCGTGTTGCAATTGTCGTAAGGATGGTTGTAGTATAGCCGACGTTGCCAAAACGGGCTGTAGCGCAGCTTGGTAGCGCGCTTCGTTCGGGACGAAGAGGCCGCGGGTTCAAATCCCGCCAGCCCGACCAGATAAAGGGAATCACTGAGTTTCGGTGGTTCCCTTTCTTCATGCTGGCGCCGATTCACAGTCCGCCCGCCTCATCGACGCCGACGCAGACCCGTCCGCAAGCCATAACCACAACCGATACCGAGGAACCGCATATGAAGAAAAGTCTGCTGGCGCTGGCGGCCGGCGCATTTATTCTCGGCGCAGCCGAATTCGTCATGATGGGCATCCTGCCGCAGGTTGCCGACACACTGCACGTCTCAATCCCATTTGCGGGCAACTACATCTCCGCCTATGCGATCGGCGTGTGCGTCGGCACGCTGATTTTGGTGTTCGGCCGCCGTATTCCGCCGAAGCAACTCGTCATCCTGTTCATGGCGACCGCGTTGGTGGGCAACGCATTGTCCGCCGGCACGATCAACTCCCCCATGCTGATCGCCGCGCGTTTCATCTCGGGCCTGCCGCATGGCGCCTTCTTCGGCACCGCGACGCTGATCGCCAAAACCGTCGCCGACAAGGGCAAGGAGGCACAGGCAGTCTCCCTGATGGTGCTCGGCCAGACGGTGGCCAACATGCTGGGCGTGCCGGCCGGCACGGTGATGGCGGAGTTCCTGTCATGGCGCGCGGCATTCGCGTTCCTCGCCGCATGGGCCGCCATGACCATCGCGCTTACCATCGCGTGGGTGCCTCGGATCGCGGCCGTCAAGGACGTGGGCATCGCCGGCCAATTCAAATTCCTTACCCATCGCGGCCCCTGGGTTATTCTCGCCGCCGTGTTCACCGGCAACGCGGGTGTGTTCTGCTGGTGGAGCTACGTGTCCCCGTGGCTGCAGCACGCCGGCGGATGGACCTCCACCGTGGTGCCGATGCTGATGGTGCTCGCCGGATTCGGCATGGTGTGCGGCGGCCTGCTGGGAGGCAAGGTCTGCGATGCATGGCGCCATGCCGGCACGGCGGCCCTCGGCCAGCTCTTCTCCATGCTGGGACTTGTGATGGTGCTGCTGCTGCCGGGCAACCACGGCATCACGGCGATGCTCACCTTCTGGATCGCCTTCGGCATGTTCTTCATCTCCTCGCCGCAGCAGCTGCTGATGGTCGAAGCCGGTGAGGGAGGCGGCGAGCTGGTGGCCGGAGCAGCCGTGCAGGTGGCGTTCAACGCCGGCAATGCCGTCGGATCGATAGTCGGTGGCGCCATGCTCAACGCATTCGCCATGAACTACCACTACACCGGTTTGGGAGGCGCGCCGCTCGCGGCCGTCGCCGTCGGCCTGCTGGCGTTCTATTCGTTCCGATGCGAATCCAACACGGGCGCCATCCACCGCATGCAGGAGGTTCATGTCTGACATCGCGGGATGTGGGCAAGTTCACAACGCACACGCCGGGATCGCCATGGCGCCGCGATAATCCCGCCCCTAGACTGATCAGTGGATTGGCGGGGCACCCGAATGCGGGACCGCCCACGACGTTCATCGAGGAGGCAGTCATGGCGGAACAATTCGATGTTCAGGCGTTCTTGAAGGGACTCGACGCCATTTTCGACGCCCACCATCAGGCGAAGGAAGCGGAACCGTATCTGCTGCAGGCGCTCACCGACGCCGAGAATGCGCACGATGACGCCGGACAGCTCACCGTGCTCAATGAAATCATGGGATTCTACCGCTCCCAATCCCGCCACAAGGACAATCAGTGGATGGTGCAGCGGGCCATCGAGCTCGCCGCCCGGATGGGCATCATCGGTTCCGAAGCCTGGACCACCACGCTGATCAACGCCGCCACCAGCATGCGGGCCGCCAAGCAATACGACCAGGCCGAAGACCTGTACCATCAGGCCCTCGATTCGGCGTTGAACAACTACGGCCCCGGAGACCGCCGTCTGGCCGCATTGCACAACAACCTGTCGATTCTCTACTCGGAAACCAGACGCCTCGGCAAGTCGGAAGCCGAATTACGCGAGGCGCTGCGCATTCTCGAATCCTCCTCCGTGGACGCCGACGCGGATCTCGACGTGGCCTCCACCCACACCAACCTCGCCCTCACGTTGCTGCAGGAAGGAAAAACCGAAAACGCGACCTGGCACGCCAAGAAGGCGCTGGACATCTACAAAACCGGCCACCTGGAGCACAGTGCGCATTACGCTTCGGCATTGGCCGGATACGCCCAGGTCTGCTATCACAATTCGCTCTTCGTTGACGCCGTGGACGCCTACCGTCACGCATTGGCCGTGATCCGCGAATGCTACGGCACCGACAACGACTACTATCGAGTCACTTCGGACAACCTCAAGGACGCGATCAAGGCCGCCGGCGAACTGGGCATGAAGGTCCCGCAAGAGGACCCCTGGACCGTCACCGACGCCGCCGGCGGCAGCGTCCCATCCTCCGGCGCCGCACAGCCGGCATCCGAGACGGGAACGGGGACGCGCAACGCCGACGCGCATGTCATCGACTTCGGATCCCCCGACGAGGAAACGCCGCTGGCCCGCCCGAAGCTGACCGGCCTTCAACTGGCCAAAGCGTATTGGGAGGCCTACGGCAAACCCTTGATCGTGGACAAATACCCGCAGTACAAGGACCGCATCGCCGCCGGTCTGGTGGGCCATGGTTCGGAATGCTACGGATTCGACGACGAGATTTCATGGGACCATGACTTCGGGCCGCGGTTCTGCCTGTGGCTCACGCCCGAGGATTACGCCGCGATCGGACAGCGGCTGCAGGCCGACTACGAAGCGCTCCCCAAAGTGTTCCAGGGATACGGCCCCTGCAAGTCCACGGCGCGCGCAACCGGAGCGTCACGGCGCGACGGCGTATTCGAGATCGGAGCGTTCTTCGAATCGATCACGGGATACAGCGAAGCGCCCTCCGAGGATGCGCCGCACGAATGGCTGATGCTCGACGAGGCGACGCTGGCCGCAGCGACGAACGGCCAGATCTTCGCGGATCCGCTCGGCCGCTTCTCCAAAGTGCGCCAAGGGTTCAAGCAAATGCCACGGGACGTCGTCGTCTCGCTGATCTCACGTCGGCTCGGCATGATCGCCCAAGCCGGTCAGTACAATGTGCCGCGCATGCTCAAGCGAGGCGACGGCGCCGCGGCCTGGCTGTCGATCGACGAGTTCGTCAAAGCCACTGGTTCGCTGGTCTTCCTGCTCAACAACCCGACGTCCGTGGGATACCTGCCGTATTACAAATGGCAGTTCGCCGCCCTGCGCAAGCTCTCCCGTCGCATCGCCACCGTGCTGCCCGACGTCACGGAGCAGCTGGAGACGCTGCTGCGGCTCAGTTCCGCCGCCTGCTACGGCGGCGCCGGATTCGGCGAAGGAGGCAAGGGCGCGGCGCCGGCCATACGCCAGATCGATCAGATCATCGGACGCATCTGCGCCGAAATCGTCACAACCCTCAAGCGTGAAGGACTGACCGATTCGGACGAGACTTTTCTGGAATGGCAACGCCCATATGTCGAGCAACGCATCGAAAGCGACAATCCGGTGCTGAGAAGCCTGTGATTCCAGCGCATCAAGCGATTGCGCACATCCGGAACACCGCTATGGAAGGCATAGTATGACCGTCGACAACGATAACGACAACAACGACATCAACAGCAACGACAACGCCCTCGCCGAGGCGATCGTGCGGCACGAATGGAACCAGTTCCAGCACACCAACAATGAGGGTGGACGCGCGTCCTGCCAGGGCAACTGGCCGGTGTTCCACCAGATGAGGCTGGCGCAATTCCTCACTTGGCCCGAAAAACCGCAAACCAGCTACGCCGGGGATCTTGACGACGCCGATGCCGTGGGACGCAATCTCGTCGCCGAAAAATACGGACGCATGATGGCCTCAACCTGGCCCGACCAGTTTCACGAGACCATCGAACCGTATATTCCCAAACTGTCCGAGGATCGCGTGGCACGGCAGGAGCGGGTTATTTCGCAACAGGTGCAGTGGGCCGCCGATTTTCGCGAACGCTACCCGAAACTCGGCGGCGCCATGCGCGTGCTCACCACAGCCGAGGACACGCAGGAGAAGACCTCGTTCGAAACCTATCTGCGCGGGGAACTCGGCACGTACTCCGATCGCACCTTCACCTTGTATGAGGCGATGATCGAAGCCAAGCGCGCCGCCGGCGAGAACATCACCGAACAGACCCTGCTCAACACGGTGCTGATTGGCGGGTTCACAGACCTTGCCGACGCCGAGGCCTCGCTGTAAGAGGCACCGGCGCCACCACCCATGCACTGCTAGGGTGGAGTGCGTGAAACAAGCGGCAGGAATTCCACAAATGGTGGCGGGCGCCATCGTCATATGGCTGATCTGCGCACTGATCGGCCTCTCCATGACTTCCCCTTGGCATCCCCGGCCATGTACCGACCATGTGACCGTCGAAACGTCCGACACCACCATCGCCTCACAGCCTACAGCTTCGGATCCAACCGGCGCGGGCGCGCCGATCGGCACTTACGAAGTCCGCGAGCGCATGATCGACATCCCCCTGACCGATACCGTAACCGTGCGGGCGCTGCTGCGCGAACCGGTGAACGCGCCGGGCAAACGCCCGGCCGTGCTGCTGATCCACGGCGCGGGAACCGGCAAAACCACCGAGGCGTACGGCGACATAGGCCCGCAATTGGCCAGCGCCGGCATTGTGACCTTGGTGCCGGACAAGCGACTGGACAATTACACGCTGCTGCACCGCGATTACGTGGGCATGGCCCACGACTACGAAAAGGAACTCGATCTGTTGGGCTCGCTGCCGAATGTGGATGCGACCAGGCTCGGCGTGTACGCGGAATCCGAAGGCACCTGGATCAGCTCCGTCATCACCGCCGAGCGCCAGGATCTCGCGTTCTCGATCATCGCCTCCGCGCCCGTATATTCCGGCCGGCAGCAGATGACCATGGCCGCGAGCACGTACTTTGCGCAAACCGGCGTGCCATCCGCGATCACCAGCGACATTCCCAAACTCGCCTTGCTGGATTTTTCGCTGATCCACTTCGACTACGCGGACTTCAACGCGCTCGACTACTACCGCAAGCTCACGCAGCCCACACTGATCGCCTACGGCACGCTTGACGCGTCCATGCCGCTGGAACAGGGAGCCCAGGAGATTCGCAGCCAAGCGGCGACCGGCTCCGGCAACGACAACATCACGCTGCGCTACTACCCCACCAACCACCAGATGCGCACGGGATCGGCCCTGAGCAAGCCCGGCTTGCCGCTGGACGAGCATTACACCCGCGATGTGGCCTCGTGGATCAATGCCGTGACCGCAGAAGACTCCGCAGTCGCCGGCACCTCGGCCGAAGGCTGGGCGACGCCGATGACCGCCGGAGCCCAACCCAACCAGCGGTTCGCCATCGACGCCGGCATTTCCGGGGGACCGCTGTCCCCGCGTTCCCTCACTCAGATTGCGGTGCTGATGGGCGGAGGCGCGGTATTGCTGCTCGGCGGTGCGCTGGGTTCAATCCCCCTGGTCGCATATGCCCGCAAGCGTCGTAGCCGCGGCATGCCCCCTCGCGGAGGATTCGCCCCCGGTCTGGCGCGATCGCTCTGGATGCTGGGCGGCGGCGTCGCCATGACACTGGCGATCACCGTCGCCTATCTGGCGGCGGTGATCACCCAGGCAATGCAGTTGGAAACCAACCGGATGCTGTTCCAAGGCGGCTGGACGGTGATGCGTGTGTTGTCGCTGCTGGTGGCGGCCCTGTGGGCGAAGCTGCTGCTGCAGTATCGGGATGCGCGCCGGCACTGCAATACCGGGGCAGTGCGAGGCGCGGGCCATTGGGTGGTGTGCGCGACGACCCTGCTCGGCGCGGCAATGGCCACCGGAGCCTTGGCGTTCTGGGGACTATACGGCATCCCCATCACGTGACAGACGCCCGCATCCGCGTGCGCTCAGGTAGCCAAGGCCAAAACCTCACACCAGCCTGGCACGCAATGAGGCGGCATCGGCGAATAGAATGCCGGTCAGACCGGGAACCGCCAGCGAAGCGGCCTCGGCATTGACCCGCCTGTCGTCCACAAAGGCCGCGGCAGCCGGATCGACGCCGAACCGCGCGACGGCACGGCGATAGATGACCGGGTCGGGCTTGCCGATACGCTCCTCGGAGGAGATCACCACGTCGCGCAGCACGCCCAGCGCGGGAAACCGCTCACGCGCGGCGACGACATAGGGCGTGGTGAAATTGGTCAGCCCCCAGCAGCGCACGCCGGCAGCGTCCAGCTCGCGCAGCAGGGCCGCCATGCCGGGCATCATGCCGCGCAACGCCAGACGATACCGCTCGAAATACACGCGGAACACCTGCGCCAGCGAAGGGTCATGGTGACCGGCATATTCCTCGAGAATATCCGGCTCGCCCATGCCCATATCGGAACAGTGGTCGTAATGCCAGAATCCCCATTCGTCGTCGGGATCGAGAAACGCGTCGATCACCTCGGACGGATACCGTCCCTCAAGGGCGGCGGCCGGCTGCCAATCAACCAGCACGCCGCAAAAGTCGAAAATCACATCGGCGTAGCGCATATCATCCAATCGTCAAGGAACCTGCAACCATTCGCATCCCAGGCCACGAGCGCGCCCTCAGCGCCGCGTGGCGGACAGCCGCACATATCCGGAATGGTGCATGGTGAACCGCATACGGGAGGCGATGTACAGATCCGTGGCCAGTTCGAACGGGCGTCCGGACACGTCCCGGGCCACACGCCTGATACGGGTCAATGGCGTGCCGTCCGGCACCTGCAGGGGCGAGACGTCCACCCCCTCGAGCATCGGTCCGCTCACGACCACGGTTTCCAGCGTCTCGTCCACATTGGCCGGCACCACGCCGTATTGCCGTTCGAAGATCTCATAGAACGGCTCGGTGAGGTCGCGGGTCAGGAATTGCGGGAACAACGCGGCGGGAAGATGGCTGATCTCCAGCGACAGGGGCCGGTCCTCTATGGACCGCAGCCTGGTGACGTCGTAGATCATGGGATGGGACCGTCCGCCGCGGTCGACGGACGCCGCCCGCGAGGACGAACCGACGCCCCCCAGTCCCAGCAACCGGACGTCCGCGGCGGACGCCGGGGCGATAACCGCGCCCAGCACCTTGGAGGTGAGCACGAATCCCTGTCGGCGGGCGATAACCGGCAGCGATTCAATCGTGTTGATATTGCGCTCCAGTCGATCGTCGGCCACGACAATGCCGCCGGTTCGCCCGATCTTCCGTATCACCTCATGCGAGGATTCCAGCGAGGCGAGCGCCATGCGCAGATCGGACCGCGAAATGCCCATGGCTTCCGCCAATCCGCGCTCACTGCCGAGTTTCTCCCCGGGAAGGAAGCCATGGTCGCGAATCATCGCGCGCAAACGGTATATGATCTCGCTGGTGACCATACGCCTGCGTTCGGAATCAAGTCGTGCCATGGCGGTTCCTCACAGACCCAACGTGTTCAGCGTCTTGGTGAAACCGTCGATGAACCAGTCCACATCGGACTCGCTGAACACCAGCGGCGGACGAAGCTTGAGGATGTTGCCGAAGCGGCCGCACACCGAGGTGAGGATGCGGTTTTCGCGCAGGGTTTCGAGAATATCAAGAGCGGCGGCCTGGTCGGGGTCCTTGGTGCCCGGCTTGACGATTTCGCAGCCGATGTACAGGCCCGCGCCGCGTACGTCGCCGATGCAGGGATGCTCGGCGGCAAGGTCGGCCACGGCCTTCTTGAAGATCGCGCCCACGCGCTTGGCGTTGCCCATGGTGTCCTCGTCGCGCATCACGTCGAGCACCGCCTGTGCCGCGGCCATGCACACCGGGTTGCCGCCGAAGGTGTTGAAATACGGGATCGAACCGGCGAACGGTTCAAGCACCTCGTGGCGCGCGGCCATCATCGAGGTGGGCAGCCCGTTGGCCATCGGTTTGCCCGAGGTGACCAGATCCGGCACGATGCCCTGACGTTCGAAGCCCCAGAAGGCATCGCCGGTGCGGGTGAAACCGGGCTGCACCTCGTCGGCGATCCACACGCCGCCGAGCTCGTGGACCGTGTCGATAACAGGCTTCAGATAGCCGACCGGATCCGGATACACGCCGTCGGAGGAGAAGATCGAGTCCGCGAGCAGTGCGGCGAATTTGATGCCATGGCGGTTCATGTCGGCGACGGCCTTGCGTACCTCGCCGGCCATCCAGTTGCCGAACTCCTCGGCGGTGCATTCGGAGGCGGGCTTGCCGTCGATCACCAGTCGATAGGTGTCGGGGGTCGGGATCATGCGCATCGTCAGGCCCAGGGTCTGCGCGGTTCCCAGCGCCGGGGACAGCTTGGAGGTCAGCGCCGAGTTGCCGTGGTACGCCTCATGCGTCACGATGACGCCTTCGCCGCCGGTATAGGTCTGGGCCACGCGCACGGCGAGGTCGTTCGCCTCCGAGCCCGTGCACTGGAACATGACGCGGTCGAGCTCGTCCGGCATGGTGGTCAGAATGTCCTCGGCGTAATGCAGCACGTTCTCGTGGAGATAGCGGGTGTGGGTGTTCAGCAGCGCGGCCTGGCGGCTCAGCGCCTCCACGACGCGCGGATGGCAGTGGCCCACCGACGCCACGTTGTTGTACACATCCAGATACTCCACGCCATCGGCATCCCACAGATGCGAGCCGACGCCCTTGACCAGGTGGACGGGCTTGCGGTAGAACAGGCGGTACGCGGGTCCCAGCACCTCGCGTTCCTCGGTGAGTTTGCGGGTTTCCGGATCAAGCGCCGCCGCCATCTCCGGGCGGAAGCTGTTGGTATCCATAATCGTCGAACGCGTTGCCATGATTCCTTCTTCGTTCGCTTGGCTGATGACCCCTTTACGCTAACGCCGCTATGTTGCCGCCAACGCGGATCTCATAACAGCAGCGAAACAAACCTTTTCGCATATTTCCTTGCGATTTGGTTCATTAAACAGATTGCCGGTGCGATATTTGGTTGACATATCGCACCGGCACGCATACAACGGTTCCGCGACCCCCGTCAGGGAATCGCGGAACACGTCAGGATTCCACCCGTGCCGGGCCTCCCGGCACGGCAGCGGTCAGTCGTCGGTATGGTACACGGCCTTGCCACCGGAGGCGGCGAACTCCTCCTCCGGGGAGAGCACCAGATGCTTGCGCCCATACACCGCGAAGAAAATCGTGGCGAGCACATAGATGGCGACCATCGCATACACGGCCAGACGATAATCGGGATTGAGCAGCACCGCCACGAAGATGCAGAGGGCCAGCAGGCCCGCGATCACGGCGCCGACGACGCCGAAGGGAGACACGAACGGGCGCTCGATATCGGGCATGTTCCTCCTGAGCAGCACATACGAGACCATCTGCAGCAGATAGGCCAGTACGGCACCCCACACGGCGATGTTCAACACCACGGAACCGGCGCCCGCACCGCCATACGCGATGATGAACAGGGCGGCGAAGCCGATGATCGCTCCAACGATCAAGCCCCAGTACGGGGTCTTGCGCTTGCCGGTGAGCGACAGGAAGGCCGGATAGTAACCGCCGCGAGACAGGCTGTACAGGTTGCGCCCATAGGCGTACATGATGCCCTGAACGGAGGCGAGCAGCCCCACCAGCGCGAAAATCGACAGCACGGACGCCAGATTGCCCGGAAGAATCGCACGATAGCCGTCCAGCAGCGGCTCGTCGGAACCGGAAAGCGCCTCGGAGCCCACCACGGCCGGGTTGAGGAACACGATGATCAGCGCGGACAGGCCAAGCGTGAAAATGCACAGACGCGACGCCTTCGGAATGTTGCGTTCGGGGTCGCGCACCTCTTCGGCGCTCAGCGGCAGCTGCTCAATGCCGAGGAACAGCCACATGGCGAACGGCATCGCGAAGAAAATCGCCCCCGCGCCGAAGGGCAGGAAGCTGGAGCCGCCGGCCTGCGGAGCGATGTTGAGCAGCGTGGAGAAATCCACCTTGCCGGACACGAACGCGCCGATACCGAAAATGGCCACAATGGCAAGCGCCGCAATGGACACCACGCTGGCGAAGCGGAAGGAGGTTTCCGCACCGGCCCAATTGATCAGTACGAACACCACGTAGAGAATCAGCCACCAGACCCACTGCATGCCATGATCGTCCAGCGAGTAGCCGGTCAGATCCGCCAGAATGGCGTCGGCATATGCCGACGAGAAGTACACGATGGTGGCTGCGGTCATCACATATTCGATCGTTTCCGCCAGCCCGGTGAAGAAACCGCCCCACGGTCCCATCGCGGCCCGGGCGAAGGAGTACGCGCCACCGGTGTGCGGCATGGCGGACGCCATTTCGGAAATCGAATTCAGCATCAGCACATACATCAGATACACCACGATCGCGGCGATGAGCATGCCGCCCCAGCCGGCCTGGGCGATGCCGCCGTTCCAACCGGAGAAATCGCCCGACACGACGGCCGCGACGCCGATGGACCACAGTCCGAAGGCCCCGGCGGTCCGCTTGAGCTGCCTCTTTTCGAAATAATCCTTGTCAGTGGCCCGATAGGTGACACTGCCCAGACCGGAACCCGATGTTGTTGTCGCGGACATACGGATCGCCTTCCTCTCTATATGGTCGATATATGGCCGATAATGCCCTTGATGATTCAGTGGATGATGGATCGATGTTCAGTTGTGAAATCTTGAAAGCCTCGACTCCGACCGGCGGTCAGCGCAGCAGCCAGAGGGAATCGTCGAGATAGCGCCGGGCGCACATCACGCTGCCGGGCGCCTCCTCGGCCGCCATGCCATCGGGCAGGGCGTCGGCGCGGTGATTGGTGGTCCACCCCAGCATCTGCAGACGGCGGATCATCGACAGCGCGCTCATGGCCTCGAACTCGTCATCGGTGAAGTCGCCGGCCACCGACTGGTAGCCCCTGACCCAGGCCTTGGCAAGCTGCGGCGCGTACGGCTTGTGCTCGATGAAGCTCAGCGAGCTCGCGTAGTCGTAGAGATACCAGCTGTACCCGGCGTCGTCGAAATCAATGATGGTCAGACTGCCATCCGGCCCCTTGATCACATTGCTCGGACGCAGATCGGCGTGGATCAGCCCCCAGGTCTCATTGGTGCGGGGAACCTTCATCATCACGTCCAAAGCCTTCCAAAGGGCCTTGTTGCACAGCTCCTTCTCCGCATCGGTGAGATCGGCGGTCTCCCAACGACCCCAGCGCGGCGACGGTCCGACCATGTTGGAAATATCCCAATTGAAGCGGGTGAAACCGTACGGCGGCTGCCAGGTGCGGGACAGGGCATGGAATTTGGCGGCCCACTGGCCGATGGTCACGTAGTACGGCGCCGGGTTGTCCAGATCCTCAAGCACGGTTCCGACGACGAACTTGGTGGAGATGACGGTCCAGGCCACGCCATTGGCGTCGTGGATCTTGGTCACGAAGGTCCCGCGCACCGTCGGCACCGGGTTGATGAGTTTGATGCCGTCGATATCATGCAGCGCGTTAAGCCAGCTGATCTCGGACGCCACGGCCTCGGGGCCGCCCACGTAACCGGGCTGGGACACACGCACCACGCCCTCCGGCTTGCCGTCGAGCAGCAGCACGAAGGTGGCGTTTTCGGAAACGGTGATCAGGTTGAGCTCGGCGCGGCTGTGGTCGATGCCCCACGCGCCGCACACACCCTGGAACAGCCAGAAGGGCGCCGGATCGCCTTTCTTCAAGCCGGCGAAGGTATCGAGGCTCACCGCCACGGTGGGTGTGTCGAGCAAGCTCATCAACTGCTGTGCCATTGCGTTCTCCAGTCCCGGCCACAAGGTCGCTCGCGACCGGCCGACGCAGCCGCCTCCGGCGCGATCGGCCGATCATTTCAAAATCGATATCTCAGATTGTGGCAGGCGCAGGGTCATGGCGGCGCCCTGAAGCTGTTACGTTGCAGTTAACAAGCGGAGATGAATATTAATGGTTGGTAACCGCGGCAGGTCGCGGCGGGGCATAGCGGGACACGACAGGGCGGACCGGGCTGATGGGGCGGGCGCCAACGATCCACGGACGCCGAAAGCCCGGAAAACTACGTTGTTTTATGGTTACCCGGCCGAAAAAACAAAAGGGGTTCCGAGCAGACCAAGTGCCCGGAACCCCGGATTGCGGACAGAGCGAGATTCGAACTCGCGGAGGCTTGCGCCTCAACGGTTTTCAAGACCGTCTCTTTAGACCGCTCAGACATCTGTCCATTTGCGCGCCTACCGATGATAGCACAACGGCGCGTCGCGCAGGTATTCGGAATGCGTCATCGACACGTCGGTGACGACGGCCGTCAGGCCTCCCACTTTGTCGGCTCGATCACCTCACGGCCGCCCATGTAGGGACGCATGGCCTTCGGAATCTCGATGGAACCGTCAGACTGCTGATGGTTCTCGAGGATCGCGACCAGCCAGCGAGTGGTGGCCAGCGTACCGTTCAACGTGGCGACGGCACGGGTGGAACCATCCTCGGTCCTCTCGCGAATGTTGAGACGACGCGCCTGGTACTCGGTGCAGTTCGAGGTGGACGTGAGCTCGCGGTAACGACCCTGGGTCGGCACCCAGGCCTCGCAGTCGAACTTGCGAGCGGCGGAGGAACCGAGGTCGCCGGCGGCGGTGTCGATGATGCGGTACGGCACCTCGACCTTGCCGAGCATCTCCTGCTCCATGGCCAGCAGGTGCTCATGCTCCTTGTAGGAATCCTCCTGCTTGGCGTACACGAACATCTCAACCTTGTCGAACTGGTGCACGCGGATGATGCCGGAGGTGTCCTTGCCGGCCGCGCCCGCCTCGCGACGGTAGCAGGAGCTCCAGCCGCAGTAGCGCAACGGACCGTTCTCAAGATTAAGGATCTCGTTCTCATGCATGCCGGCGAGCGCCACCTCGGAGGTGCCCACCAGATACTGGTCGTCGGGTTCGCGCAGACGGTAGATCTCATCCGCATGGGCGTTGAGGAAGCCGGTGCCGCGCATCACTTCGGGGCGCACCAGCGTCGGGGTGATGGCCAGCACGAAGCCGTGCTCCTCGGCCTGGTCAACCGCCATGGTGAGCATGGCGATCTGCAGACGGGCCACGGCGCCGCGCAGGAAGTAGAACCGGGAGCCTCCGACCTTCACGCCGCGCTCCATATCGATGCCGGCCACACCACGGCCAAGCGTCAGATGGTCCTTGGGCTCGAATCCCTCGGCCGCAAAATCACGGATCTGGCCGACCTTCTTAACCACCACGTAATCGTCCTCGCCGCCTTCCGGGGCCTCCGGCTCGACGATGTTGGACAGTTTCCACATGGCGGTGGTGTAATCGCCGGTCGCCTTGTCGGCGATGGCCTTGAACTCGGACACTTTGGCCGCAAGTTCCTTGGTCTCGGCGATAAGGGCGGCCTTCTGATCGGCGGGAGCGGCGGCGACCTTCTTGCCGATCTCCTTCTGCTGGGCGCGGGCGGCCTCGAATTCCTTCAGGGTGTCGCGGCGGGCGGCGTCGGCGGCAAGCACTTCATCGACCAGTTCGACGGACTCGCCGCGCTTGCGCTGGGACTCCTTGACGATGTCAGCGTGTTCACGAATGAATTGAATATCAAGCATGATGCCCAGACTAGTGCCGCAAGCCGACACTTCGGCGACCCCATGCCCGATGCGGATATTCGCCCTCCAATGGTGCAGGTACTGTTCACGTCGACGCGCAATCGGCGACATGGCCACGGGCGCGTCCCACAATGGGAGACATGCCCAAACCGCTTCCGCTCGCCATCGCCGCCCTGGTCGCCGTCGCCGCGCTTGCCGTCATCGCGGTGGCGCTTTTCAAACTGCGCAGGCACCGGCGGCTCAACGCCGTGGTCGAGCAGCGCGACGGCGACGCCGAGAAAGTCAGATACGCCTTCGTCATCAATCCGTCAAAGCCGTCAGCCGACGAATTGCGCGGCAAAATCGAAACGTTCTGCGCGCAGAAGGCCATCGACTTCTTTTTCGTGGACACCCAGCTCGACAAGGACGGCAACGCCTGCGCCCACGAGGCGATCCGGCGCGGCGCCACGGCCGTGGTGGCGGTGGGTGGCGACGGCACCGTGCGCACCGTGGCCAGCGCCATGGCAAAATACGACGGCATCCCCATGGGCATCGTGCCGATCGGCACCGCCAATCTCTTCGCACGCAACATGGGCATCCCACTCGACGACGTGGACGCAGCCCTCACCGTCGCCACCTCGCACGGATCGCGCCACATCGACATGGGACGCCTGTGCGTCCTTGATTCCGACGAGCCGGAGCACGACCACGGCTTTTTGATCGTGGCGGGCATCGGCTTCGACGCGCTGATGATCGACGACACCAACCCCACCCTGAAAAAAAACATCAGCTGGCTCGCCTACTTCGCCTCCGCCACCAAACACCTGTTCTCGCCCAAATACCGCGGCGACGTGACCATGGTCGACCCGCACGGCAACGCGCACACCACCACAGGATTGTCGTTCCGCACCTTCATGGCCGGCAACTGCGGGCGGATCCCCGCGCTGAGCCTGATGCCCGAAGCGGTCAGCGACGACGGGTACCTGGATTTCGAGATCATCGACACCACCGGCGGCATCATCGGATGGGCGAACCTCCTCGGCGACGTGGTGCATCAGACCATCACCGGCAAAGCCAAGCAGAGCCCGCTGTCCACCAACTCCACCATCGACCAGTTCAAGGGGATCCGGGCCGAAATCACACTGGAAAAACCGGCGCTCGCACAGGTGGACGGCGATGTGCTGGGCGAGACGCGGCACATCGCGTTCTCCATCCAGAAGCAGGCTCTGTGCGTGCGCGTGCCCGAAGTCCCGGCCAAGCCAACCGGACTGATGGCGCTGTAACGTCGTCCGGTCGTTTCTGCGTGGCAAAATGGGGCCATGGTTGCAAACAATGCGGGCATGCCCGCCACCCCAGCTGATCTGATCAACGTCGACGAAGTCATCGGCAAGTACTATGACGTCGTTCCCGATCCGTCCATTCCCGAACAGCGCGTGTCGTTCGGCACCTCCGGACACCGCGGATCGTCGCTCAAGACCTCGTTCAACGAGGCCCATATCGTCGCCATCACCCAGGCCATCGCCGAATACCGCAAAAAGGCCGGCGTGACCGGCCCGCTGTACCTCGGCCGCGACACGCACGCACTGTCCGGCCCGGCGGAGAAAACCGCCATCGAGGTGCTGGTCGCCAACGGCGTGCACGTGCGCGTCGATTCGCGCGGCGACTACGTGCCCACCCCGGTGGTCTCCCAGGCCATCCTGACCCACAACCGTGCGGCGGACGGCACCCAACGCTTCGAAGGAGAGGGACTGGCCGACGGCATCGTGGTCACCCCGTCCCACAACCCGCCCACCGACGGCGGCTTCAAATACGATCCGGTTACCGGCGGCCCCGCCCCCGCCGATGTGACCAACGCGATCGCCGCCCGCGCCAACGAACTGCTCGGCGATTTCAAGTCCGTCAAGCGCGTGCCGTATGAGCAGGCCATCAAATCCGATCTGGTCGAGGGCTTCGACTTCCGCGAGCACTACGTCTCCGACCTGGAGAACGTGATCGACTTCGACGTCATCCGCTCCTCCGGCGTGCGTCTCGGCATCGACCCGCTCGGCGGCGCATCCGTGAACTACTGGCCGCTGATGAACGAAAAGTACGGCCTGAGCATCGACGTGGTCCGCCCCGAGGTGGATCCGACGTGGAAGTTCATGACGATCGACCATGACGGCAAGATCCGCATGGACCCCTCGTCACCGTACGCCATGAAGGGCCTGGTCGACTCCCTGAACAACGGCGCATGGGACAAATACGACCTGGTGGGCGGCACCGATCCGGACGCCGACCGCCACGGCATCGTCTGCCCGAACTGGGGCGTCATGAATCCGAACCACTACATCGCCGTGGTCGTGGAGTATCTCTTCGGCGGCGCCCGCCCGGGCTGGCCCGACGGCGCCGGCATCGGCAAGACGCTCGTGTCCTCCTCGCTGATCGACCGTGTGGCGGCCTCCATCGGTGCCAAGCTCGTCGAAGTCCCGGTGGGCTTCAAATGGTTCGTCGATCCGCTGTTCACCGGCGAGGTGGCCTTCGGCGGCGAGGAAAGCTCCGGCATGTCCTTCCTGCGCAAGGACGGCCGCGTGTGGACCACCGACAAGGACGGCCTGATCCCCGACCTGTTGGCCGCGGAAATCACCGCGAAGACCGGCAAGAACCCGGCCCAGCTGCATCAGGAGCAGGTCGCCCGCTTCGGCGAAAGCTGGTACAAGCGCATCGACACGCCGACCACGCTTGAACAGAAGCAGAAGTTCGCCAAGCTCACCGGCGACGACGTGACCGCCACGCAGCTTGCCGGCGAGGACATCACCGCCAAGCTCACCGAGGCTCCGGGCAACCATGCCAAAATCGGCGGTCTCAAGGTCACCACCAGGAACAACTGGTTTGCCGCCCGACCCTCCGGCACCGAAAACATCTACAAGGTGTACGCGGAGTCCTTCGTCTCCCCCGACGCGCTGGACAAGGTGCTGGCCGAGGCCACCGAAGTGGTCGACAAGGCGCTGGCCGAATAAGTTCGCCTGCGCATGCCGCCAGCTTATACGGTGTGGGGGCGACGCCCGTTGAGGTGCCGTCCCCACACCGTATATGCGTCGACGACGGCCGAGGCTAGCGCTTCGACGTGATGTAACCGGTGTTGAAGCCGAACAGATGCAGCCCCCGGTGGAACCGCGCGTGTTCGATTTTGACACATCTGTCCATCACCACCTGCAATCCCCTTGATTCGGCGTATTCCGCCAAGTCGTCGTCCCAAATCCCCAGCTGGATCCAAAACACCGGCGAGCCGACGGCGGCGGCCTCGTCGACGATCGGGCGGATCTGCGACGGCCGGCGGAACACATCCACGATATCCGGCACCACCGGCAGCGACGCCAGGTCGGGATACACCGGATGCCCCAGAATCTCCCGAACCGTGGGATTGACGAAGTACACGTCATATCCGGTGGACTGCAGCAAATACGTGGCCACAAAATAGCTGGCCCGGGCCGGATTCGCCGACGCCCCGACGATGGCTATGGAACGCGCCCTGGCGAGAATGTCGCGCCGCACCGAGGCGCCAGGCTCAATCCAGCGACGCCGGTCGGGCGGCGTGGGCACCTCACATACGTAGGCCGGCTTCGGCGCCGACAGCAGCCCACCGCCCGCCGGCACGTCGAGGGAAAGCCCTGGTTTCGCATCCTGCGCCATGTCATGCCTCCTTCGCGCTGATTCGAAGCGCGCGATCGATGTCCCGTATGATGTCGTCCACGTTCTCGATGCCGATGCTCAATCGGATGGTTCCCGCGCCGATGCCCGCCTCGCGCAACTGCTCCTCGCTCAGCTGGCCGTGCGTGGTGGACGCCGGATGAATGGCCAGCGTCTTCACATCCCCGATATTGGCGACATGGCTGACCAGTTCGAGCGAATCGATGAACGCCTTGCCCGCGGCGCGCCCGCCTTTGATAGTGAACGAGAAGACCGATCCAGGGCCCTTCGGCAGGTATTTTTTCGCCCGTTCATAGTGACGATGCGACGGCAGCCCGGCCCATGCCACCGATTCGACCTGCGGATGCGACTCCAGCCACGTGGCGATCCGACGGGTGTTGTCCACCTGACGCTGGACGCGCAATGGCAAGGTCTCGATGCCCTGCGCGATCAGAAACGCGGAATGCGCCGACAACTCGGGTCCGACATCACGCAGCTGCTCGGCGCGCAATTTGGTCAGGAAGGCGTATTTGCCGAAATTACCCGACCAGGTCAGCCCGTTATATGAGGCCACGGGTTCGAAGAACAGAGGAAAACGTTCGGGATTCCACGGGAACGAACCGGACTCCGCAACCACGCCGCCGAGGACCGTGCCCGCGCCGCTGAGGAATTTCGTGGCCGAATGAATGACGATGTCCGCGCCGAATTCCATTGGACGCAACAGATACGGAGTGGCGATGGTCGAATCGACGATCAGCGGGATACCCGCCTCGTGGGCCACCTTGGACAATCCCTCGATGTCCGCGATGTCACCGGAGGGATTCGCGATGCTTTCCACGTGAATGAACTTGGTGTTCGGCCGAATCGCCGCGGCATAGGCCTGCGAATCGCCGTCATCCACGAAGGTGGTGTCGATGCCGAGACGACGAAGCGTCACGTCAAGCTGCGTGATGCTACCGCCATACAGCTGCGCGGAGGCCACCACATGGTCGCCCGCCCCGGCCAGCGACAGAAAGGTGACGAACTGCGCTGACAGGCCGCTTGACGTGGCCACGGCGCCCAACGCACCCTCCAGACTGGCCACGCGCTCCTCCAACGCCGCAACCGTCGGATTGACGATGCGTGAGTAGATTTCGCCGTATTTGCGCAGCGCGAATCTCGCCGCGGCATCATCGGAATTCTCAAAAACGAACGCGGCCGATTCGTAGATCGGCAGCGCCCGCGCGCCGGTGGTCGGATCGGGAATATTGCCCGCGTGCACGGCGCGGGTTTCAAATCCATATTCGGTGTCGGCCATATCGCTCCTTCATCGCTTGTGACATTCGTGACGGTAATATTCGTGGAGGTAGTGTTCGTGGAGGTATTCGCCGGGTTCCCGAACGCTCAATCCAGCGTCGCGGCCGCACGGAACGCCCTGGCCGCCGATTCCACATCCCCGTCGGCATGCAGCGCGCCGCCGATGAGCAGCAGCGTATCGGGCCCGTAGCACTCAAGCAGCTGCGGCAGGCGTTCCAGATTCATACCGCCTCCAGGAGAGACAAGAGCCGGTCGGATGCCCGGAATGCCTGCCCGGGCATGGGCCGCGATGGACCGGCATTCCCCCTCGCTGAGACTGAACCGCCCGCCGAAGCTGGGGAAGATCACGGCATCCGCCCCCACCAGGCGTTCCAGCTCGCCGAACAACAGCCCCGGCTCGATGCCATGGCGCCTTGAAGCCGTCCACCCGCCGAGGAACGCCGGATGGGCGTACACGACGAAATCCTCCGGCGTATGGTCGCGCACATATCGCACCGAGTCGAAACCCGTGACGCCGGGCAGCACCAGAAAGCCGTGGGCGCCCGACTCGACCGCCAGTTCGATGGCATGGTCCCATTGGCCGGCTGGAGGGTTGAACGTGGGCAGATACAGCGACGGCACACCGGTTTCATCCACCGCGCGACGCACCGCCTGCGCAACCGCGGGCACACGTTCGTCGAACGGCGCCCATACCTGGTTGCCCAGCCCCTGATCGTCCTTGATGACGTCGATGCCGCCTCTCGCGAAACGATAGGCGTCCTCGGCCAGATCGGCGACACCCAAACCGACCGGCTTCAATGCGGTGGCCAGCAGGGCACGCTGCCCGTCGGCGTGCACGAGATCGCGGACGCCCCGGATGCCCAGGCGAGGACCTCCCAGGGCCCTCAGCACCTTGTCGGGCAAATCGACGCCCACCAACCGCAGGTCGGGCAACAACGAACCGTTGCCCAGCAGCACCACCAGCAGTTGCGGGATTTCGTAGGCGCTCAGCTCCTGCGGATAGGCGATGGACGCTTCGACGGCATCATCGGCCGTGCGGCGCAGCGCCACCACGTGGGCCAGGGATCGGTCCGCCACGGCCGGCGCATAGGCGCGGGGGAATTCGTGACTCTGTTCGACCGCGAGGGCTTCCGCCCGGGCCTCCGCTTCGTCCGGATCCCCATAGAACACATATCGTGCGGTGATGACGTCGGCCATCATGCCTCCTTGTCGCGACTGCCGGCTCGGCCGGCACCGTCCACTGCAATGCCAGCGGCTTGCAACGCTCGGGAAATGGACACCTCATACGGCGCCCTGAGCACGCCCGCTTCGGTGATGATGCCGGCGATCAGCCGGCCAGGCGTCACGTCGAACGCTGGGTTGTACACAGGCACCGTCGGATCGACTCCCGGTACGTCAAGGACCTCGGACGAGGCGCGCTGTTCAATGGGAATTCCCGCCCCGTCAGCCAATGAGGGGTCGAACGCCGACAGCGTCGCCGCCACATAGAACGGCACGCCCGCATCCCTGGCAGCGAGCGCATGCGCGAAAGTGCCGATTTTATTGGCGGTGTCGCCGTTCAGCGCAATACGATCGGCGCCCACGACAACCGCGTCGATCAGCCCTTCGTGCAATGCGGCAGCCGAGGCGGCGTCAACCAGCGCGGTGACGTCGATGCCGTTCCTGCGCAGCTCCCATACGGTCAGACGCAGTCCTTGGCGCAGGGGGCGCGTTTCGCTGGCATACACCGTCACCGGTTGCCCGCGCCACGCCTTGGTGTAGATCACGCCAAGCGCGGTGCCGATGCCGGCAGTGGCGAGAATGCCGGTGTTGCAGTGCGTCAGGATGCGGTTTCGTCCGGCAAGCTCATCGGCGCCATACTCGCCGATCGCCCTGCAATTCGCCCTGTCATCCTCCAGAATGGCGATGCCCGCGCGAACGGCATCCAGCCAGCCGTCGTTCCCGTCGGCGACCGCCCCGGCTGCCTGCGTCACGCCATGCCGTAGCGCGACCGCGGTGGGACGCGCCCCGGACACCACGGACCCGGCCTCCCGCTCGGCCAACCCCTCACGCAACGCGAACGCATATCCGAAGGCTCCCGCCGCTCCGATGGAATTCGCGCCGCGGATGGCCAGCGTGCGGATGGCGTCAATCACCGATTCCGACGATTGCAGATCGACATACGCCAACGCACCGGGAAGCCGCCGCTGATCGATGATGCGCAGCACCTGCCGCGAGGCGTCCCAGTCAATGGCGTGCAGTTCGCCTATTTCCCCATCAGCCGTCATATGTCCTCCTTATCGTCCCGAACGTCGTCGCATCGGTCAACGCGGCACATGGTGCATCACCAGACGTGCGAAGGCCCGACTGGCGGACACCGTTTCATGACGTTCCAGCAGCGCCTTGCCAAGGTCGAGCGCGAAGCGACTGGCAATCACCTTGCCGTCGTGGTCCAGCGTGTTGATATCCGCCATCTGCGCCCAGCCGATGGTGCGCCGGATGATCTCGGCGCCGGCGAATCCCAGAGATTTGCGGAAGGTATCGGCAAGCCAGCGTTCCAGGAACTCATCGCCGAACAACGGGTCGACGCGGTCCTTCCACAGCGTGCGCCATTGCGACGAGAATCCCCGCCATGTTTCGCCATAGGCGCCGAGCAGCCACTGCGAGAAATACGGCAACGCCGCATGGTCGCCCGTATCGGCTGCAGTCCGGTACTCCGCGGTGTGCAGGGCGATGTCGCGGGCCTGGGCAAGCGCGTAGTTGCCGAGTAGAATGCCCAAGTCGAAGGCCACCGGCCCGTAGAAACCGAACTCGAAGTCGAAGACTTTCACATGCGACGCATCGTCGTCACGGCCACCTGCGAATTCGGCGGTGTTCGCCGCCGTGGGCGTCTCGGGCCTGACGAATATCGAGCTGGTATGCAAGTCGCCATGGATCAGCGCCTCCGGCGAGGTGAGGAACGCATACTTGAGCCGGGCGGCCTGCGCGCGCACATGGTCGTCGCGCAATGCAAGCACCTCCGGGGTCACCTCCGGCTCCCAGGAATTGTGCTCATGCTCGAAATACGGCTCCGTGAACACCAGATCCTCGGTGATCTGCTCCAACTCCGGATTGATGGCATCCGCGGCGTCGCGCTGCACCGACTGCGGATCGTTGGCGAAATACGAGGTGCCGAACGCGAAGCGCGCCTCGAACCGACCGACGTCATATGCCGCGCCGGGCGCCACCTGCTCGTTGTCCAGCGCCGAACGCCACACGGTCCAATCGGACAGATCCTCGATGGCGACCAAACGACGACTCTCATCCAGTCCGTAATATTCGGGGCTGAATCCGGCGGCGTATTTGGCACTGGTCGCAAGCCCCCGGGCCTCGCGGAAAATGCTGTCCTCGGTGACCTTCCACGAATGGTCGGAACGGACATACGGCAGGGTTTGCTTGATGATCAGCGAACGATCCCTCGCGTCCTCGACCAGGAACACCAGATTGAGGTTGCCGTCGCCGATTTCCCTGGCGCTCAGCGTCGCGGTGTCCACCAAGTCGCGCAATTCAGGACGCGACGCGATGTAGTCGGCGATGGTGGATGTGGTGAGCAGTTCTGCGCTCATGGGTTTGTTCCTCCTTGATATGGATCGCCGCCACCGTCAGGCGACAATCGCCTTCCGTCGTCCGGATTGCTCCTCATCCGACGTCGCACGCGCACGCGAGGCATGCGAACGAGTGGAAAAACTGACGATCAGCGCCAGCACGAGCAACGCCCCCTTGATGAAATCCTGCGTGTAGTACGGCACATTGAACATGGTCAGGCCATTGACGACCACGCCGATGAACAGTGCGCCGACCACCGAGCCCAGGGCATTCGCCCGGTTGGCGCCGAGCAGCGTGTAGCCAACCAGCGCGGCGGCCACGGCCTCGAGCAGATAGGAGCTTCCGACATTGACGTCGCCACGGCCCACGCGCGCCACCAGGATCACGCCACCGAGGGATGCCAGAAAACCGGAGATCATGTAGGCGAGCACGCGATACACCTTGGTGTTCGCGCCGGCGAGTCGCGCAGCCTCCTCGTTGCCGCCGATGGACTGCATGATACGCCCCGTCCGCGTGCGCCCCAGAAACACAACCACCAGTACGGTCGCCGCCACCAGCACGATCACGCTGAACGGCACGCCGGAGATCTTCCCGCGCCCGATCCACAGGAACTCCCGGGCGAATTCGCCCTTGGCCGGGGTCCCGTTGTACCCGTTGCCGTTGGACACGGATTTGCCGGCGGTCAAAATCAGCGACAGTCCGGAGAACACGAACATCGTGCCCAAGGTGGCGATCATATCCGGCACTTTCGCCAACACGATCAGCAGACCGGAGAACAGCCCGATCAGCACACCGCCCAGCAAGGCGGCGACCAGCGACAGCCACCAGGGCCACGCAAGGAAAATCTGGGTGGCGGCGGCCACCATCACGGTGAACGAAACCGTCGAGCCGACTGCCATGTCGAAGCCGTTGACCGTCAATGAAACGGTCAGCCCGAGCGCGACCAACGCGGTGGCCACCACCGACTGCAAGATGATGAACGCATTGACGGTGGTGCGGAAGGCCGGCTGGAACGCGGCGAACACCCCCACCACCGCGACGAACAACACGATCAGGCCATATCTATTGACGAATCCTCCGATGTTGCGCATCATGCGGCTCCTTCCAGATCTTCAGCGGCGTCAACAGGTTCCCACCGTCCCGAAGAGGCGATCAGACTCGCCAACTCCTCGGTTGTGGTCTCACGGGGGTCGATGTCGCCGACGACGCCGCCATTGGCGAACACCAGCACGCGATCGGCGATTTCCATGATTTCCTCGGGGTCGGAAGACACCACGATGGCGGTTTTCGAAGCATGCAGCATCTGCGCGATGTCCCGGCGGGCGCCGATGTCGATGCCGCGGAAGGGCTCGTCGAAAATCAGCAGATCGGATTGCGCGGCCACCCAACGCCCCACAATCACCTTTTGGCGATTGCCGCCGGACAGCGATTCGATCGGCGCATCCGGCCGGCCGCTGCGGATATGCAGCCTGTCGATGATGGACGCCGCCTCATGGCGCTCCTTGCGCGCGCTCAACAACCCGAATGGTCCGCGATAACGACCGAGATCCGGCAACGTGAGGTTCTGCGCTATGGTCCACCCGGGTATCTCCCCCAGCCGGCTGCGGTCCTCAGGCACGAATCCGATACCGCGCTTGATGGCCTGGCCCGGATGCCTCACCACCAAGGGACGCCCCTTCCACGTCACCGTGCCGTCGATCAGCGGGCTGGCGCCGACGATCTGAGAGACCAATTCGGTTTTCCCCGCGCCCAGCAGTCCCGTGATGCCGAGAATCTCATGCTCATAGACGTCGATATCGCTTTGCGGACCATCGGCAAACGCGCGAACGCCACGCAGGGACAGCAGCGGCCTGCGCGAGGGGGC
>DBKS01000022.1:0-2062 GCA_002298605.1 Bifidobacterium sp. UBA744
GAGATTCTTGGAGCCGCCGAATCCGTATTGGGCGAGCTGCGCTGACCGCCTCCCGTGCCGGGGCTGCGGACATTTCCCGAACCCATCCTCATCCTTTGCGGACTCATCGGGGTCTTCTGAACTTGTTCGAATCCCCACTGATCCTATTGCCAAAACTTGAGCCATATACGCTCAAGTTTTGGGAATAGAATGGGTGTCGGGTCGGTTGACCATATCAGACAACGACAGAGTGCGCTGCCGGATCGCTGAGGCGCGCGGTCCGGAAACGCATGTGACATAGGAGGACGATATGGAACAGAAGTTCACGACGATGGCGCAAGAGGCCATCGGCGACGCCATTCAGAGTGCGTCGGCCGCTGGCAATGCGCAGGTTGAGACGTTGCATGTGGTGGACGCGCTGCTTCGCCAGGAGCAGGGCGTGGTTCGCGGCCTGATTCAGGCTGCCGGAGGCGATCCTCAGCGGATCGGTGCGGCGGTGCGCAATGCTCTGGTCGCGTTGCCGAGCGCGTCCGGGTCGACTACGTCGCAACCGCAGGCGAGCCGCCAGCTCACCGCGGCGCTGGCGTCGGCCGAGAGGGAAATGCAGGCGATGGGCGACGAGTATGTCTCCACCGAGCATCTGCTGATTGGCGTGGTGGCGTCCGCGCCCAACCAGTCCGCCGATATCTTCAGGCAGAATGGCGTGACTGCCGAGGCTCTGCGCAAGGCCGTCCCTGGCGTGCGCGGAGGCAAGAAGGTCACCAGCCCGGATGCCGAGGGAAGCTACAAGGCGTTGGAGAAATACTCCACCGATCTGACCGCCAGGGCGAAGGAAGGCAAGCTCGATCCGGTGATCGGCCGCGATTCCGAGATTCGTCGTGTGATTCAGATCTTGTCCCGCCGCACCAAGAACAACCCGGTGCTGATCGGCGAGCCTGGTGTCGGCAAGACCGCCGTGGTTGAAGGGCTTGCTCAACGTATTGTGGCTGGCGATGTGCCCACCACCTTGCAAGGCAAAAAGCTCATTTCGCTTGATCTGGGTTCCATGGTTGCCGGTTCCAAATACCGTGGCGAGTTCGAGGAGCGTCTGAAGAGCGTGCTCGAGGAGATCAAGAGCGCCGACGGTCAGATCGTCACCTTCATCGACGAGATCCATACCATCGTGGGTGCCGGCGCCGCCGAGGGGTCGATGGATGCGGGCAATATGCTCAAGCCCATGCTGGCCCGTGGCGAGCTGCGCCTGATCGGCGCGACCACTTTGGACGAATATCGCGAGAACATCGAGAAGGATCCGGCGCTTGAGCGTCGTTTCCAGCAGGTGTTCGTGGGCGAGCCGAGCGTTGAGGACACGATCGCCATCCTGCGTGGTCTGAAGCAGCGGTATGAGGCTCATCACAAGGTGACGATCGGTGACGATGCGCTGGTGGCTGCCGCCACGTTGTCGAATCGTTATATTTCCGGTCGTCAGTTGCCGGATAAGGCGATTGATTTGGTGGATGAGGCGGCCGCGCATCTGCGTATGGAGCTTGATTCGCAGCCCGAGGAGATCGATGAGTTGCAGCGCCGCGTGACGCGTCTTGAGATGGAGGAGATGCAGCTGAAGAAAGCCGAGGATCCCGCGTCGAAGGAGCGTCTGGAGAAGTTGCAGGCCGAACTTGCCGATGCGCGCGAGAAGTTGTCCGGCTTGAAGGCCAAGTGGGATGCCGAGCAGGCGGGTCATAACAAGGTGGGCGATTTGCGTGCCAAGTTGGATGATCTGCGTGTCCAGGCCGATAAGGCGACGCGCGAGGGAGATCTGGCGAAGGCGTCGAAGATTCTGTATGGCGACATCCCCGCCATTCAGAGGGAATTGGCCGTCGCCGAGTCCGCGGATGTGGAGTCCGAGGGTGGCGCCGGTGGCGCCGATGGCGCGGGCAAGCCCGAGCCGATGGTGCCGGATCGCGTGGATTCCGATTCCGTCGCCGAGATTGTTTCCGATTGGACTGGTATTCCCGTTGGCCGTCTGATGCAGGGTGAGAACGAGAAACTGCTCAATATGGAAGACTATTTGGGCAGGCGTGTGATCGGTCAGAAGGAGGCGATC
>DBKS01000022.1:2154-3258 GCA_002298605.1 Bifidobacterium sp. UBA744
GGTCCCACCGGTGTCGGCAAAACCGAGTTGGCCAAGGCGCTCGCGGACTTCCTGTTTGACGATGAGAAGGCCATGGTGCGTATCGATATGTCGGAGTACATGGAGAAGGCGTCCGTGTCCCGTCTGATCGGTGCCGCTCCTGGCTATGTCGGTTACGAGCAGGGTGGTCAGTTGACCGAGGCCGTGCGTCGTCGTCCGTATTCGGTGGTGCTGTTCGATGAGGTCGAGAAGGCCAATCCGGAGATCTTCGACGTGCTGCTGCAGGTGCTGGATGATGGTCGTCTGACCGATGGCCAGGGTCGGACCGTGGACTTTAAGAACACGATTCTGATCATGACTTCGAATCTTGGTTCGCAGTTCCTGGTGAATGAGGAGATGGATGCCGACGCCAAGAAGAAGTCCGTGATGGACGCCGTCCATATGAACTTCAAGCCGGAGTTCCTGAACCGTCTTGACGATATTGTGATGTTCCACCCGCTGACGCGCGAGGAACTGGGCAGTATTGTCGATCTGCAGGTGAAGGGCGTGGCCTCGCGTCTGACTGATCGTCGCATCACGCTTGATGTGACGGATTCGGCTCGTGAATGGCTGGCCAACACCGGGTATGATCCGGCATATGGTGCGCGTCCGCTACGCCGTTTGGTGCAGACCGAAGTTGGTGATCAGCTGGCTCGTATGCTGCTTGCCGGCAAGGTTCACGACGGTGACACCGTGCTGGTGGACCAGACCGGCGGTGAGCATCTCGACTTGTCCGCGTGGCCGACTGACAAGATCGTGCCGGATGATCCGGACGTGAGTGTCGACGAGGTGAAGGCGGACAAGTGACGGATGATAAGCCGGCCGCGATGGGTAGATGACGGCCGTGTCGGCTGACCAAGTGGTTCGAAGTCCGTCTCGGCCCGTCCCGTCTCGGCCCGTCCAGACGGGACGAGACGGACTTTCGGCGGTGGGTTTCCTCTTGTTCGGAGGGACCCACCGCCTTGTGTTGGTACGGGTGCCGGCTGTGTCGGCGTTGTCGGTTTTGCCGCTTGACTGAGGGGCGGGCGGAGAAAGGGGCTGGCCGGGAGGCTAGTTGAGGAAGATTTGCGGTGCCTTCATGAAGTT
>DBKS01000030.1:0-4031 GCA_002298605.1 Bifidobacterium sp. UBA744
TGTTCGCTGATGGCGCGCAGCTCCTGGCGCGGGCTGAGCCCGGCGGCGGAGGGGACGGCGATGCCGGTGTCGATGCGGCGCTTGAGCCCGGCGACGCGGACCATGAAGAACTCGTCGAGGTTGGAGGCGAAGATCGCGGCGAAGCTGGCGCGTTCCAGCACGGGAAGCGTTTCGTCTTCGGCGAGCTCCAGCACGCGTTTGTTGAACAGCAGCCAGCTGAGTTCGCGGTCGAAGAAGCGGTTGTCGGGCAAAGGTTGTTCGGTGCCGTCCGATTCGCGCTTGTCTGATTTGTCGGTTTCGGCGATGTGCTCTGCGATCTGGGATCGCAGGATCGCCTTGGAAGGTGCGTCGAATATTTGGGCCATGTATACCACTGTATGCGAAATGCGGTGTGACACGGCAGGGCCCATGGCAGAATTCAACAGCTATTCATGTAGGGATGGTCGCCGGGCCGCCGCGCCTGCGTGGCTGGTGGCGGCTGATGGTGGCTGATGGTGGCTGGTCGGGCCGATGGCGGGCTTTGGACGGCGAGTTTTGGGTGGCGGGCCCATAAATAATGGACTGTAGACACGAGAAAGCCCCCATTCGGGGGCTTTCTCGACAAGACCAAAATCGGGAGCAGAATCTCTGCACAACATCCTCGTTGCAACGGTAAGTCTATCCAATACCCGCTCAACGGAACAGTCCTCGTGACCATAACCTTTGTGGGTCTGCTCTGTTCATTTGTTCTTGTAGCTCACACAATAGCCGCTATGGGGAGGGTGTGCAAATTGACTTCTGCGAACATGCAGACGCTGTTCGATCAATCATGGAATGATATGTTTTTGGCGTTTTACTGTGCGCTTGTCTCCGTGGATGCGAACAGCTTTGTGACTAATCGTGGCTGGACCGATTGACGATCGCGAAAGGCTCGGAGTGTCGCGCTGCGGCCGTGTTCGATCGCACAACATGACTTCCTACGCAAACTGGGTGGTTCGTGCATCCATATCGATCTGTGCGCGGATGAGGCCCCGACTCGCCGATAACTGCGTTCAGCGGGGGCCATTCGACCACAATGCCTTGCCGGCCTGGCGGCATCGGGGCAACGGCTGTTCCATCGAACTATGACAGTATCCTCATATTCGGCATCCATTCCCACGCCGCCTCCGCGCTACTACCCGGATGAGCGGGATGAGCGATTCATGCCCGCGGCGCATTCGCCGCGATCGCGCAGGCGAATCGCGCATCCTCCCATGCAACAGGCCGATGAGGAGCCCCGGCGCTTGCCTGAGCTTAAGACCGACGTGGATGATCGCGACAATCTGGTGACATGCGTATGCCCGAGCGGCGGGGCCGGGCTCAGCGTGACCGCCTCGCTGCTGGCGCTTTCGCTGGGCGATCGGGGCAGATCATGCGCGTTGGTGGATGCCGATTGCATGGCCGGCGGTCTTGACGTGCTGCTGGGCATCGAACGCGAACAGGGCATGCGCATGAGCGGCATCGAGGCGCCGCTCGGCAAAATCGAGGGAGAGGCGCTGGTCCAGGAACTGCCCTGCTGGCAAAATGTGCGCGTATTGGGCTCCGATCCCTGGAACGGCGGCGCCGCCCAATGGTGGGAGGTGCAGGCGGCCATCGACGCGCTGGTCCAGACGCAGGATGTGGTGGTGGTCGACGCCGGCCGCGGTGCATGTCTTGACCAGATTCCGGCGTTGGCGCGCTCGCCGATGCTGATGCTTGTCGAGCTTACCGTTCTGGGATTGGCCCGTGCCCGGTCAATGATGAAGACCATTGCCCGGACCCGGGGGAGAGGAAGCGATTCGGAGGCGTTGTGGCTGCTGGGCATGCATCCGAGGGGCTCGCCGCAACGCAGCCGGCGGATCGGCGTCGCCCAGGCGGCTGATTATCTTGGCCACGAGATTGTGGCGGCGCTGCATCCCCGAACCGCCCTGGCGGGCGCATTGCTGGACGGCGTCGGAATCGCGAAGGTTCCGCGGGAGTACCGCAGGACCTTCGAGGCTTTGGCGAATGGCGTGGAAGCGGTGATCGGCCGTGGCGCTGCATGATGATTCGGACTCCGGCATCCATTTCGGGCCATTGGATGTTCTGGCCAAGGATCCTGCCGTTACGGACGTGGCCGTCACCTGCGATGGCACGGTGTGGGCGGATCGTGGCGAAGGCATGCAGGAGCAGCGGTTGGGCGTGCCGTTGCGTGGGCCGCAGACGTTGCGGGAATTCGCGGTGCAATTATGCTCGCAACTTGGGCGCCGTCTGGATGACGCCTGTCCCATCGCCGACGCATCCACGCCCGGCGGCATCCGCGTCCATGCGGTGATCGCTCCGCTGGTGCCGTTCGGAGCGTCGTTGTCGATACGATTTCCCGATCGAACGGGCGCGCGGCTGAACGATCTGTATGCGGCCGGCATGATGCCGCCGCAGTGGGTGACTATGCTGCGCAGCCTGGTGTCACGACGCGCGAGCGTGCTGATCACCGGCGGCACGGGCACGGGGAAAACCACACTGCTGAAGGCTCTGTTGTCGGACTGTCCGCGATCGGAGCGCATTGTCACCGTGGAGGAGGTTCGTGAACTTGGCGATTGCGGGCATCGCAACCATGTGTCGCTGGTTGCGCGTGAGGCGAATGTCGAAGGCGCCGGCGAAGTGGATCTTGCCCGGCTGGTGAAGGCGACGCTGCGCATGCGACCGGATCGTGTGGTGCTGGGAGAGTGCCGCGGCGAGGAGATCGCGGATCTGCTGAGGGCGTTCAACTCCGGGCATCATGGCGGCATGGCCACGTTGCATGCCGATGGCGTTGCTCGTGTGCCGTCTCGCCTGGCGGCGCTTGGCCTGCTGGCGGGACTTGATCCGATGGCTTTGGCCATGCTCGCCGAAGGGGCGTTTGACGTGGTGCTCCATGTGGAACGGTATGGCGGAAGACGTTTGATTGCGCAGATCGGGCGTTTGGCGATGGGGCATGACCAACGGCTGGTTGGCGTGCCATTGGCTGTGTGGGATGGTGCTGGGGAGCCGGATTACACAGCCTCCTGGGATCGGTTTGCCGCGAGATGGGGGATTGATGCCGTCGTTGCCGACCGCCGGAAGCGGGGAGCCTGAGATGACGTCGTCGCTCGTGGCGCTGTCTGTCGCCATCTTGGCTGCCGTGGCCGTGCTGGTGTGGCCCTCCCGTTCGATGATGAATCTGAGGAGGTTGATTTTCAGTGCTCGTCGCGAAGCGTACCGTCCCGTGCGGATCGGCATTGCGGCGTCCCTGTCGGCGATGAGTGCGGCTGTACGCAACGGGTCGTCGCTGTCGTATGCGGTGGAAGAGCAGGGAGGACTGCGGTTTTCCACTCCGACGATCACGGTATGGCGTGCGGAGAGGGTGCTGCGAAGACGCGCGGAACCCGAGGAGCGTGATGGGGTGATCGCCGAAGTGGCGCGTCAGCTCACTGCCGCGTGTGTGCTGAGCCGCGAGCTTGGCGGCGGTGCGGCGAAGTGCCTTGACGCGGTGGCGGCGACATATCGCAGGGCTCGGCTGATGAGGGATCGCAAGCGAGAGGTGTTGGCCGGTCCGCAGGCTTCGGTGCGGTTGCTGACGGCGCTGCCGGTGCTGACCGTGATGGCTGGCGAGGCGTTGGGGGCGCGTTCGCTGCAATGGCTGACCGGATCGAATGTGGGATTGACGTGCCTGGTGGCGGGGGTCGGTCTGTATGCGGGCGGGCTGCTGTGGATGAGACGTCTGATCCACGCGCTGGACGTCGGGATGAATAATGGGCAAGGACGGCCGTCATGATCGGGATGCTGGAGGTGTCATGGCTTGCCGTCGGGGCCGGTGTGGCCGCGGGCATGGCTGTGGATCTGTGGAATCCCCCGGACAGGGCATTGGTGCCGGTGGCGGACGGTGCCTCCGGCCGGCGCGACGCTGACCGTGCCGGCTTCGATGCTGACGCCGATGCCGTGCCCTCTGTCACCATACTGCTTGAAATGATGGCTGCGGCGATTCATCAGGGTGCTTCCATTCCGCGTGCCATGGAGGTTGTGGGCGAATCATGGGG
>DBKS01000030.1:4087-11618 GCA_002298605.1 Bifidobacterium sp. UBA744
TGGATTCGAGCCTGTGCGCATCCGCGGCTTGGCGGGAGCATGACCCTGCTGGCAGACGCGCTTGAATCGTCATATCGGCATGGGACATCGCCGCTGGCCGGGATTTCGGCGGTTGTGGATCAAATCGACCGTGATGAGCGCCGTCGCATCGAGGAGGGGGCGGCGAAACTCGGCGTGCGCATGCTGGTGCCGACGGGATTGTGCTTTTTGCCGTCATTCATTGTACTGGGCATCGTTCCGGTGATCGCGTCCTTTGGGACGTCTGTGTTCGGGTGATCGTTGCGGCGGGCGACACTCCGGTAACTGCGTTCAGTGGGGGTCGTTCGTCCACAGAGCTCCCAAACCCATTGATACGGCGATCGAACCGGGCATACTGGCTTCCACGTCTCGACTCATACGGGTCGAATCATACAGAAAGGATCATTATGACGGTAACAATTATGAGCCCTACCACCCCGGTCGAATCCATGCAGCCCGGTGGTGCGTTGCGACGTTGGAAGGCCGGCGTCGAACGAGGCGTGTGCGCCCTGGACGCCCGTCTGCGCACCATGACCGTGGAACCGGAGCGTGGCGCCGCCACTGTGGAATACGCGTTGATCGTCGTTGCGGCCGCGGCTTTCGCCGGGATTCTCATTGCGGTGATCAAGTCCGGCTTTGTCAAAACGCTGATCACCAACATCATCAAAACGGCGCTTGGTACAGGATGAGTCGGGCCATGCGCCCGATTCACGCCATGCCGCCATGGCGGCGCAATGGTCGGAGCGTACCGGCGGGGACGGATGATCGCGGGTCTGTAACGGCGGAGTTCGCGATTATCCTGCCGGTGGCGATGGTGCTGGCATTGGCGTTGCTGTCGCTGAGCCGCGCGGTCGTCGTCGTGCTGGACTGCCAGGACGCCGCGCGTGCGGCGGCGCGCGAGGTCGTCGTCGCGGGTGATGCCTCCGATCCGGTTGCCGCAGCTCGTGCCGTGGCGGATGGTGCATCGGTGACGCTAACCGATCGAGGCGATCGGGTCGAGGTCCGGACCCGCTGCCGCGTTGCTCCCGGACCGTTGGACGTGCTGCCGTTCGCCGTCGAGGGGTATGCCGTTGGCGTCAAGCAATGGTGACTGTTGCCGGATCGTCGGCTGGCCGGACTGCCGGCGGGGCGGAAGGAAAGGAGGCGGGTATATGCGTTGGATATCGCGTTCCCGGTGGTTCCAGGAACGGAGGCGACGATGCAGGGTGTTGGCATTGCGGTTCTCCGAGCCGTCGGATCGTGGCTCCGGCACGGCTGTCGGTGCCGCGCTGGTTTTTCTGATTGCGGTGCTGCTCAGTGCGGTGGCGGTGGGCGGGCAGCTGCTGGTGTGCCGGTCCAAGGCCGAATCGGCTGCGGACGGCGTGGCGCTGGCGGTGGCTGCGGCGCACTATGACGGGGTGGCGGATCCCTGTGGCGTGGCTGCCTCCTTGGCCGATGGCTACGGTGCCATGCCTCGCTTCTGCGGCATTGACGGCATGGATGTCGAAGTAACGGTTGCCGTGGATGTCGCGGTGCCGTGGATGTCCGAGGTGACGGCCCGGTCAAGGGCCGGTCCGGAGTCTTGTTCATAGGGGTCGACTGCGATATCTTGAACGGTATGGGTCAGGAACACACAACAGTGGCTGTTTTGGGCAACCCTGCCGCGGACAAGGGGCGGGGCGCCAAAATCGGTGTCCAGGTGATGGATCTGCTCGAAATGGCCGGAGCCCGATATGGGTTCGACGTTGTCGACTTGACCGGAGCCAGTTTTGATGATTCGTTGCGTCGCGCGCATAGTGCCTCCGGCTCATATGACTATCTGGTGGTCGTTGGCGGTGACGGCATGATTGCGCTTGGCGCCAATGCGGTGGGCAGCAGCGGCACGCCGCTTGGCATTGTGGCCATCGGATCGGGCAATGACTTCGCCCGCGGTCTGAAACTGCCCATCGATCGGGTGGAGGTGGCCGTCGAGGGCATTGTGGGCGCCATCGTTCACGGCTCGCATAGTGACGTGGACATGGGCTATGTGGTGTCGCTGCCCGGCGGATGGGCCGTGGATCCAACCACCGGAGACGAGTTGTCTGAGGATGGTTTGCCCGGTTCCGCGTCGATCAGGCGCTTTTACGCCGGCATGTTGTCATGTGGCCTTGATGCGCGCATCAATGATCGCGCGAACCATTCAAGGCTGCCCAGCGGCAAATTGCGCTATTTGAGTGCGGTGTTGGCGGAGCTGACGCATATGAAGCGGTACGGCTACCATGTCAGGGCCGTACTGGCGGATGGCGGCGTTGACGAGCGAGACATCATCTCGCCGATGCTGACCGTCGCGAATTCACGGCATATTGGCGGAGGGCTTGAGGTGTCGCCCTATTCGCGATTCGCCGACGGTCTGCTCGATCTGGTGTGGCTCGATCATATGCCGAATCCACGCGAATGCGTTGAGGCGATATCCAAGGCGTACGGCGATCGGCTGCTTAGTTGCCGGTGCTTCGGTTGGCAGCGTGTGCGCAGTGTGGAGATAACGCGGGCTGATCGGGGCGATGAGCCCCCGGTGCTGATGGCCGACGGCGAATATGTGGGTCATCTGCCGGTTGCGGTCGCCGCTGAAGGATGCGCCCTGCGGGTACTGGTTCCGCCGGCGGTCGCCATTGAGGAGGACGAACGTTGTGAGGAGAGGATCGATGATCTGATCGCCCGCGATGGGCGGGATGCGCGGACCGGCGCGTTTCTTCGGCGTTAAGGTCCGCGGACGTGCCGCCATGCCGATCGCTTATCGCGCCGTTGGCAAGCGGGTGCGTCCGCGAGATAGTTGGGTGGCGGTAGGTTAGAAGCCTGGTGGCGGCGCGACGGGACGCGATCGCGTTGTCGGCTCGCTTGCGATTGTTTGAGAGGTAGGGATCATGGCATTAGCGCTATATCGTCGGTATCGACCGGATACCTTCGAAGGTGTGATCGGGCAGGATCAAGTCACGGTTCCCCTGATGCGCGCATTGGATGAGGGCAAACTCACCCACGCATATCTGTTTTCCGGCCCGCGAGGCTGCGGCAAGACCAGTTCCGCCCGTATCCTCGCCCGTTGCGTCAATTGCGCGAAAGGCCCGACTTCGCATCCGTGCGGTGAATGCGAAAGCTGCAGGGATCTGGCCACCGGGGGCCCCGGGTCGATCGATGTGGTCGAGATCGACGCCGCCAGTCACAACGGTGTCGACGATGCCCGCGAGCTGCGTGACCGCGTGGCTGCCATGCCCGCTCGGGACCGCTACAAGATCTTCATTCTCGATGAGGCGCATATGGTGACGCCGCAGGGCTTCAACGCGCTGCTCAAAACCGTTGAGGAGCCGCCGGACCATGTGATGTTCATCTTCGCCACCACCGAGCCGGATAAAGTGATCGGCACGATTCGATCCCGTACCCACCACTACCCCTTCCGATTGGTCCCCCCGGAGGTCATGGGCCCATATTTGGAGGATATCTGCGCCAAAGAGGGCATCAAGCCGGAAACCGGTGTGCTGAAGCTCGCCATGAGGGCGGGTGGCGGCTCCATGCGCGACACACTGTCGGTGCTCGACCAGCTGATGGTCGGATCGGTGGACGGTGTGATCACGCAGGACAGCGCCGTCTCGCTGCTTGGATTTACGCCGGACGCGCTGATCGGAGAGTCGATAGACGCCTTGATCGACCAGAACGGCGAACGGCTGTACGGCGTGATCCAGAAGGTGATCATCGGTGGTTTTGACCCAAGGCGTTTCGTCGAGGATCTTCTGGCTCGGGTGCGTGATCTGTTGGTGCTGACTTTGGGCGGCAGCCGCGCCGAAGCCGCGCTGAGCGACGATGCGGCGGCTGACGACATGACCGGTCTCAAGCGCCAGGCCGGCGCATTGGGGCTGGCCAGGCTGACCGACATGGCCGATGTCATCAATGACGCACTTGGAAGCATGTCGGGGGCGACCTCTCCGCGCATGCGTTTGGAACTGCTGGCTGCTCGTCTGCTGGCCGGATCCCCGACGGGTGCAATGCGGTCCGACGATTCCGCCCCGGACGCCGCCGTGGGTGATGACGATGCGGCGGGCAACGCCGGTGGCGGTTCTTCTCGACGTGTCGGATTCGCCGGGGCCTTGCGCAATCGGTCCGCCGGTGGGTCCGCCGGTGGGTTTGCCGGTTCGGCGAGGCGCCAGTCCGCTGCTGAGGCGCCGGCCGCCACGGTATCGGCCGCCACAGTGCCGGGCGCCGTGGATTCCGATCATGAGACGAAACCGCCGGTGTCCGACGGGCCCTCCGCCGAGGCCCCGGTCCCGGATAGCCGCACTCCTGACGAACGGTGGGATGCGCTGGTTGCGGGGCTGCCCGACGACGTGGCCAAATACGTCAACCGGCAGAAGGTGCCGCGCATTAAACTGCAGCTGGGCGCCCAGGCCGGCAGCGGCAGGCTGTGGGTTAAATTCGATACTCCGATCAGCAAATACGCGTTTGCCATGGGGGTGTCCGAACATGAGGTCGGAGGCACCCATAAGGTCGTCGATATCGTGCGCGGCGAGACGAAACGGCTGTTCGGCGATCGCGTTCAGCTCGCCCCCACTGAAAAGATGGCCGATGGTCAGATCGCCCCGCCGCTCAGCAGACTCGCGCCGGAGGAGCGGGCCCGCGTCAAATCGCAGATCGCCATGGCCAATGCCGGAATCGCCGCGGCCGGGTTGGCGGCCGCCATCGCTCCCCGGGCGGAGGCCGCGTCAGGCAACGCCTCCCAAAAGCCGCAAACCGCTGCACCATCCGGACAGGCCGTGGATTCACAGGAATCCTCGGATGCGGATGACGCTCATCGAGGCGGCTGGCCCGATACCGGTCATCAGATAGCTGACGACGATCCGTGGGCTTCGCCGCGTCACGTTGCGGGTACCCATGAAACGTCGCCGACCGGCGGCGTCTCGGACGAGCGTCACGTCAAGCATGTCACTGTGCCGGACATCGCGGACGGCATCGACCCCTGGGCGGCGCCCACGGCCGGCACTGCGCCGGAAGCGCCATCGGCGGCTCCCGGAGCCGAACGGCCCGAAGCGTCGGCGCAAGCCGGGCCGTCCGCGTCCGAGCCTGCATCTGCATCTGCCACCGCCCCCGCGTCTGAGTCCGCGTCCTCGTCGGGCGGTCCCTCCATGCCGCCGCGGGAACCCGAACCCGGTCTGCCCGGGCCTGCGGCGGGCGAAAGGGATCCCTGGTCCCATCCGGCGGCGCAGACCCCTACGGTCGACGCCGAGGACGACGAATACTCAATGAGTGACGAATCACTGGGACAGGCGACCGCAATGGACCTGAACGATCTCAAGAAGATGTTCGAGGTTAAGAAAGTGGAGGATTTCGCCCCCGATGATCCGCATAACCCCAACAATATCCAGCGCAAAAACCATGACGGCGACTGACGGTTGCCGGCTGCGGAAAGGAAGACGCAACTATGGCGCTCGCCTATGACGGAGCGATCCAAAACCTCATCGACGCGTTCGCGCGACTGCCGGGCATCGGCCCCAAAGGCGCTCAGCGCATCGCATTCTATTTGCTCGGCGCGACTCAATCCGAGGCGCAGGAGCTCGCCGACGCCATCGCCGAAGTCAAGGCAAAGGTACGATTTTGCGATATCTGCGGCAATGTGTGCGAAACCAGTCCGTGTCCGGTGTGCATGGATCCGCGGCGCGACCATGCCGTCATCTGCGTCGTCGAAGAGCCCAAGGATGTGATGAGCATCGAGCGGACGAGAGAATACCACGGCCTCTATCACGTGCTTGGCGGCGCCATCAACCCGATGGCCAATGTCGGCCCGGATGACCTGCGCCTGCCGCAGCTGTTGGAACGCCTGAAAACCAAGCCCGGCGAAACCGCTGTCGGCGAGGTGATTCTCGCGCTGGATCCCAACATCGAGGGGGAGGCCACCACCCGGTACATCAGCCAATTGCTCTCGCCCCTTGGCATCAAGGTGACGCGATTGGCCAGCGGCCTGCCGGTGGGGTCCGACCTTGAATATGCGGACGAGATCACGCTGGGGCGTGCGCTTGCCGGCCGTCAGGCTGCGTGAGCCGGGTGAGCGGACTGGTTCGGGCCGCGATGAGGGCGGGCCGTTCCGCGTCGCCGTATTCGCGCCTATGTTGCCGATCCGCTGGCTCATGTTCCGCATCCTGAATATCCGGCGGATCGCATACCGCGAAACTTCATATAATCAACCCGTCTGCGTACTCTAGACGTAATCACGCAACACGAGAGATAAGGGACTGCAGTGGCTCTGATTGTGCAGAAGTACGGCGGCTCGTCCGTCGCCGATACCGATTCGATCAAACGCGTGGCCAGACGCATCATCGAGACGAAGAAAAAGGGCAACAAAGTGGCCGTGGTTGTCTCCGCCATGGGGGACACCACCGACGATCTCATCGATCAGGCGAAGAGCATCGACCCCAACCCGCCCGAGCGTGAAATGGATATGCTCATGACCGCCGGAGAGCGCATCTCCATGAGCTTGCTCGCCATGGCGATCCATGCGGCTGGCGATCGCGCCCATTCCTTCACTGGCCAGCAGGCTGGATTCTTCACCGACGCACGCTACGGCGCCGCGCATATCAAGGCCGTGAAGCCCGACCGCGTCAAGCAGGCGCTGTCGTTGGGCGATGTGGCGATTGTGGCCGGCTTCCAGGGCATTAACGAGGAAGGCGACGCGACCACGCTGGGCCGTGGCGGCTCCGACACTTCGGCTGTGGCTCTTGCCGTGGCATTGGGTGCTGATGTGTGCGAGATCTACACCGATGTGGATGGTGTGTTCACGGCTGATCCCCGCATCGTGCCGACTGCTCGCCGTATTCCCGTCATCGATTACGATTCCATTCTCGAGATGGCTTCCTGCGGTTCCAAGGTGCTTGCCTTGCGCTGCGTGGAATATGCCCAGCGCTTCAACATGCCGCTGCATGTGCGCTCCTCGTTCTCGCATCGTCCGGGCACCATCGTGGTGCCTGATGGTGTGGACGCCCGTACCATTCCGAATATCGACTGATACGTTCCGCCGGATCGGAGCGGACGGGCGATCAGGGTCCCGGCTCGTTCCGGCGGGCATCAACTTCGAACAGCTAACCATCGTTTGCGAAAGGCTTATGACAATGAGCGACAACAACCAGTCCATGGGTGACTTGTTTCCGGATCTTGGTCCTGAGGCCCCGGTGATTTCCGGCGTGGCGCATGACCGCAGCGAGGCGCTGGCCACGGTGCGCGCCGTGCCGAACGAGCCGGGTATGGCCGCCAAGGTGTTCACCGAGCTTGCGAGTGCGGGCGTGAACGTCGACATGATCGTGCAGGCGGGCGCTTCCGTGGGCACCGCCGATATTTCCTTCACCGTGCCGGAGGCGTCGCTGAAGCAGGTTCAGAACGTTCTGCTGGACAAGCGCGAGGAGTTGGGCTACCACTCCTTCGACGTCGATGTGAATGTCGGCAAGGTCGCCGTGGTGGGCGTCGGCATGAAAACCCATTCCGGCTTGGCCGCCAAGTTCTTCCAGGCGCTGAGCGACAAGGG
>DBKS01000037.1 GCA_002298605.1 Bifidobacterium sp. UBA744
GACGCCTTCGTCGTGCGAAAGCGGCTCGATGAATTCCACAGCAGTCATTGGTGTTTCTTTCTCTTACCAGGATTCTCTTGTGTTTCTTCTTGAGATTCTCTTGTCAGGATTCTCTATGCTGTATGGGGAGCGGGGATGCCGAAGATCCACGGCGCGACGGATCAGTCGATGTCGATCGCGCCGAGCTCGTGGAAGCGGTGGGCGATGATCTCCGGGGTGGTGTCGGAGATCCAGGCGGCCATGCCGGATTCGGAGCCGGCGAGGTACTTGATCTTGTTGGCGGCGCGGCGGAACGAGAAGAACTGCAGGTTCAGGCGGTAGTTCTCGCGGCGGGCGTCGTGGATCGGGGCCTGGTGCCAGGCGGCGATGTACGGCAGGTCCATGCCCTTGCCGTCGCCCTTGTCGAAGAAGGCGTTGCCGCGCTTCAAGAGCGTGGAGTACATCTGGGCCAGGTCCCAGCGTTCCTGGTCATTGAGCTGGTCGAGGGTGAGCACGTCGCGCACGGGGGCCACATGCACCTCGAGGGGCCACCGGGCGGCGGCCGGCACATAGGCCACCCAACTGTGGTTGCGCATCACGACACGCTTCCCCGCCTCGATTTCGGCGTTCATGATGTCCTTGAGCAGGTTGCCGCCGGTTTTGTCGTGGTATGCCTCGGTGTGCTGCAGCTCCTTCTCCATCTTCGGGGCGATAAACGGATAGCAGTACACCTGGCCGTGCGGATGGGCCAGCGAAACGCCGATCTCCTGACCGTGGTTCTCGAAGGGGAAGATCTGCTCGATGCCGTCCATGGCAGAGATTTCGGCGGTGCGGAAAGCCCAGGCCTCCACCACCGTGCGCAGGCGGGACACGGGAAGGTCGGCGGGCAGACCGTTCTCGTCCGGGTCGAAGCAGATGACCTCGCAGCGTCCGGCGGCCATCTTCTTCTCCCACAGCTTGCTGCCGTCCACGTATTCCACGGCTTCGGATCGTCCGGGGACCTTCACCATCGAGGGAAAGCGGTTTTCGAACACCACGACGTTGTAGTCGGTGTCCGGCACTTCGCCGTCCTGATACGGGTCGCCGGGCTTGCGGGCGGCCAGCGGATTGCCTTTGGCGGTGGCACCGGGGCCGGCGGTGATCGGGCGGTTCATGCGGGCGGTGGCCATGGGGATCCAATCCCCGGTCAGCGGATCGCGGCGCATTTCGGGGGCGGCGTACGGCACTTCCTCGCCGGCCGCGTTGATCTGGTTGGAGAAACGGTAGGGCAGCTGGCGTGGATCCTTGAGTTCGCGGGTCTTCTTGCCGGACACGTAGTCCGGGTCGTCGTCGAGGTAGAAGAAGTCGCGTCCGTCGGCCAGCGTGGTCGGGGTGATGCGAATATGGTCCGAGGCGTACGCCCCGGGGGTGTAATGCGCGAATTCACTCATTTCGTGTGCTCACTTTCTTGCGGTTGCTCGATCTGTTTGGCCAGAACGAGCTCTTTGACCAAATCCTTGGTTTGTTTGGCGGCGGCGGGATCCAGTCCGTCGTCGGTGACGACCGTGTCCACCTGGTCGAACCGGGCGAACAGGGACAGGGAGGTACACGACCACTTGGTGTGGTCGGTGAGGATGATGGCACGGTCCGCAATGTCCATCAGGGCCATGTCGGTGGCGGCCTCCAGCGAGTTCGGCATGAGGAATCCGCGCGGGATCGATACGGAATGGGTGCCGAGGAACACGGTGTTGACGCGCAGCGAACCAATGACTTTGTCGGCGATGGGTCCGACCAGCGAGTTCGAGCGGGTGATCACGCCGCCGGTGACGATCACTTCGACGTCTTTGGATTCGAGCGCCTGCACCAGTTCGGCCACGGGGATCGAATTGGTGAGGATGGTGATGCCGGCCGCCTGCTGGCTTTCGAGCAGATGCTGGGCGAAGACGTACGCCGTGGTGCCGCCGCCGATAGCGATCACGTCGCCGGGCGCCACGTATTTGATGGCTTCCTGTGCGATGGCGTCCTTCAGGCCGATGTCCATTTGCGATTTGACGGAGAACAGCGGCTCGGCGAGCAGGGTGGAGGTGGTGACGGCTCCCCCGTGGACGCGTTTGAGCAGACCCTTGTCCGCCAGGTCGGCAATGTCACGGCGGATGGTCATCGCGGAAACGCCCAGTTCCTTGGATAAGGCGGTGATGCGCACCGCTCCGCGGGTGCGCAGTCGACTCAGGATAAGATGTTGGCGCTGTGACGATATCATTCGAACATTATCGCACACGTTCGCTCAGAGAACAAAACGACGTTGAGCGTTTCGCGCCGAGGCATCGACCTTGCATGGGGAACTCGTCAGGCGACCCGGAAGACCCGTCGGCGCCACGGGCAGCTGCCACCACCAACCATCAGCTGCCACCACCAGCCGCCGGCCCACAGACAGCCGCCGTCAGCGCCGCCGCAGCAGACGCTCGCATCCCCACTGCGTCACGCGCCACATCGCCTCGACAACAATGTTCCTGCTCATTTTGGACCTGCCGAGCGTACGCTCCACGAAGGCGATCGGAACCTCGCGGATCACACCGCCCGCGGCCGCCACGCGACGGGTCATATCAACCTGGAACACATAGCCGTTCGCCTGCACCCGCTCCAAACCGAGACGGGCGAGCATCGCCGCCCTGTACACACGGAAACCCGCCGTCATATCGCGCACGGGCAGTCCAAGCATGGTGCGCGCGTACCATGACCCGACCCTTGAGATCAGGTCGCGGCTCCACGCCCAATTCACGGTTTCACCCCCGGCGACGCGGCGGGAACCGATCACCAAATCAACATCGGGGTTCAGCTTCGCCACATCGAGCATGCGCCGCAAATCCTCCGGCCGATGCGACCCATCCATGTCCATCTCGCAGATCAACGTATAGCCATGCGCCAGCGCCCAGTGGAATCCAGCAAGATACGCCGGCCCCAGGCCGTTCTTTTCCGGGCGGTGCAGCACATGGATGCGCCGGTTGCCCTGAGCCATGAAATCCGCTAGTCTTCCGGTGCCGTCCGGGGAATTGTCGTCGACGATGAGCACCTCGGCTTCGGGAACGTGGGCGAATACGCCGGACAACGTGGTGTTCAGATTCGCGACCTCGTTGTAGGTCGGCATAACAATCACCACTCGATCGGACTCAGGCAACCCCTTGGATTCGGACACCACTTCCCCTTTCGACTGCCACACAGCCACCTACTGTACCGTGAGCAGCCGTCGTTCGCATACGGACGACCCACGGCCGACATCGCCCAGCCCGCAACTGGCATGTAACGTCCGCGAGTGCGACAATGAGCAGCATGAGCTACGTTTCCGAACACTTCTGGCATGACGCCGTCAACAAGGCGACCACGGATCTCATCACCTTTGGCTACAAGCACGTCATCAAGCCATATTTCGTCTTCAACCACCGTCCCGACGAGGCGCACGACCAGATGATCGCCTTCTGCCGCACGGTCAGGCGGATTCCGCCGCTGCTGTGGGCCGAGGACCTGATGCTCAACTACACCGACCCGATACTGGAGACCACGGTGATGGGCGTGGACTTCTCCAACCCCTTCGGCCTGTCCGCGGGACTCGACAAGAACTGCGACATGCCCGTGGTGCTCGACCACGCCGGATTCGGCTTCGAGACGGTCGGTTCCACCACATCCCGCGCATGCCGGGGCAATCCGAAGCCATGGTTCCACCGGCTGCCGGAATACGATTCCATGATGGTGCACGTGGGCCTGGCCAACGACGGTTCCGACGCGGTCATCGCCCGGGCCGAAGACGCCTGGAGAGGCGCCCGGCACATGCAGCTGTCGGTGTCGATCGCCCGCACCAATGACGATCGGACCGGCGACATCGACGAAGGCATCGAGGATTACTGCATCTCCATGCGCCGGGCCGCCGGGCGCACCGCCATGGTCGAGGTCAACATCTCCTGCCCCAACACCAAGGCCGGCGAACCGTTCAACACCAATCCGGACAACCTCGACCGGCTGTTCACCGAACTGGACAGGATCGACCGTCCGCAGCCCACGCTCGTCAAGATGCCGCTGAACAAGACCTGGCCCGAATTCCGAGACCTGCTAGCCGTATTGGCCGAGCACAACGTGCAAGGCGTGTCCATCGCCAACCTGCAAAAGGACCGCGCGGGGCTCAATATCCCCAGGGAATGGGAGGGCGGCCTGTCCGGCGGACCGTGCACCCGCGCCAGCAACGCACTGATCCGCAACACCTACCGCGAATTCGGCGACCGGTTCGCCATCGCCGGTATCGGCGGCGTGTTCACGCCGCAGCAGGCGTACGACAAGATCCGCTCCGGTTCGAGCCTGGTGATGTTCATCAGTTCGCTGATGTACCGCGGACCGCAGCAGATCACCGTGCTCAAACGCGGACTGGCCGAGCTGCTGCGGCGCGACGGATTCGCGCATGTCGGCGAGGCGGTCGGCGTCGACGTCGACTGAGCCCGCCGGGCGGCGCGGCGGCATATCTTCGAGGGGACACTGGCATGGGGTCCAGTGCCTCCCGTCATATTGCCTCCCGTCAGTTTGCCTGCGTCAGCCTCCAA
This sequence comes from Bifidobacterium sp. UBA744, assembly GCA_002298605.1. Classification (GTDB taxonomy): domain Bacteria; phylum Actinomycetota; class Actinomycetes; order Actinomycetales; family Bifidobacteriaceae; genus Bifidobacterium. Next base: position 4,542 of record DBKS01000037.1, read on the forward strand.
AGGGCTTGACGCCCGCGGTTTCGCGAACGCCAAGCCCTTACCAGGCCCGTACCTAGAACGCACCGCGCAGATATTGGGGCTGGTACGGCGCCTCGTCCATCGAAAGGCCCAACTTGCCGGCGGCGCGCAGCGGCCAATACGGGTCGCGCAGGGCTGCGCGGCCAATCTGCACCGCATCGGCCTCGCCTTTGCGCACCACGCGATCGGCCTGCTTCGGCTTGGTGATCAACCCCACCGCGGTGGTGGGCACCAGCGCCTTGGAACGCACCTGCTGCGAGAACGGCACCTGATAGTCCGGCTTCACCGGCACGGCCACGCCGGGCAGCAAACCGCCCGTGGACACGTCCACCAGGTCGACGCCATGCTCCTTGAGCAGTCGCGCGGTTTCGATCGTCTGGTTGAGATCCCAGCCGCCGGCGGCCCAGTCGGTGGCGGATACGCGCACGAACAACGGCATGGTCTCCGGAATCACGCCGCGGATCGCATCGGTCACCTCCAGCAGCAAACGGTAGCGGCCAGACAGCCCGCCACCGTATTCGTCAGTGCGCATATTGGTCAGCGGATCAAGGAACTCGCTGAGCAGGTAGCCGTGTGCGGCATGGATTTCAATCACTTCGAAGCCCGCGCGCACGGCACGCTCGGCGGCGGCACGGAACTCATCGACAATGCGGTGGATCTCGTCCACACCCAGTTCGCGAGGCTCAGCCATCCGCCCAAAGGCGATCGGACTGGGGGCCACCGTCTGCCAACCGCCTCGGTCAAACGGCAGCGATTCGCCATCGTATCCGACCGAGAAGCTTCCCTGGGAACCTTTGCGGCCCGAATGATTCAGCTGCACGGCCGCCACCGCGCCGGCCTGTTTGATGTCCGCGACGATCCACTTGAACGCCTCGACCTGATCGTCGTTCCACAAACCCAGGTCGTTGATCGAGATACGCCCCTCGGGCGACACGGCCGTGGCCTCCATGCATACCAGGCCAAAGCCGCCAACCGCGCGCGACACATAATGCTGATAGTGGAACGGCGTGGGCTTGCCGTCTCCGGCGAATGCCGAATAGGTGTCCATCGGAGGCAGCCAGACGCGATTGCGCGCGGTGACGCTCCGCAGGGTGATCGGGCTGAACAGCGCCGGCGTTTCGGCCTTCACCGCGTTCTTGGCGACCTTGAACAGGGACTTTTTGCTGATTTTCGGCGATGACGGCTTGTCGTCATCGGCTTCGACGGCTGCGTCGGCGACGGCGTCACTCTCGGCACCATCGTCGCCCTCATTGATCTCGTCGGCCGCGTCGCTCTCATCGCCATTCTGGGGGAATTCACCGCGGGCTTCGGCGGACTCGCGCTCGGGCAGATCATCCGCAACGTCGTCACCGTCCGCCATGTCGTGGTCGTAGGCCGACGACTTCGCCGCAGTGGCGCCCGAAGTGAACCCCCTCATGTCAAAACCCGGGAACTCCGTGTATTCCTGGCCATCATTCGCCATTGCCTTCCCCTCCTGTCGGCCGCGTATGGGCATTGGCGCATTACCGCTCGATATCCCCGCGGCAATGCGGTCCCATTCATTGTAGGTCGGCTATGCAAACAACCCTCGCAACCGTTTGTGCATGGGTCGTGAGGGTCGTTTCCTTAACCTACGTAGTATCTCGGTACAGCTACATAGAGCAGTAGGTCACGCAGGCCGTCGATTATGGCTATTGCCCGTTCTGCCGGTCATTCTGACCGTCCTGCTGCTGGCCGTCACCATCATTTGAATCCTGCTGGTTCGACGCGTCCTGCGATGGGGACGCGGACGACGAAGACGACGATGAAGACGAAGACGACGAGGTCGAGGATGCGGACGACGAGGTCGTCAGATACTTCGGATCGGGATTGCCGTAATCGTTATTGATCGGAATGTTCGCCGAGGACAGATACGTCTCCATGAAGTTCTTCCACGCCGGCGTCGCGATATACGACCCATACCATGTGTCATGGTAGACGCCGTTGATGGTGCGGTTGGTGAAGCCGTCCACCGTGCGGTACTCGCCCGTGCGCTTGCCGTTCTTGAGGACCTCCTCCTTCTTATACCCCTCGGCGTTGCCCACGATCGTGAAAGCCGCGACCTCGGGCGTGAAGCCGCCCGTCACCATGTACTCGTTTTCGTTGGTACCGGTTTTCGCAAAGGTCTTGCGCCCGTTGTCAAGCTGGGCCGCCTTGGCCTGGCCGGTGGGCTGCACCACGCCCTGGTTCATGGCGTAGGCCACGGTCTGGGCGATCGCGGGATCAAGCGCCTGATGGCAGTTGGCGCTCGGCACCGGATACTCCTTGCCGGTGCTGTCGGTGACTTTCTTGAGCGCGATGGGGGTGCACTGCACGCCATTCGCGGCAATGGTGGCGTAGACGTTCGCCATGGTCAGCGGGGACGCGCTCACGCCGGCGCCAATCACCACCGGCGGATTGTATGTGGTGCCGATCTCCTGCAGCTTCTTGCCCCGGTCCGCCGCGGACGCACTGTGGAAGCCCATGTCGGACGCCGTGTCGAGAATGCTGTTCAGGCCGATGACCTTGAGCATGGCGGCCTGCGTGGTGTTGTGAGAATTCACCAAGCCCATGAGCGGGGATTCCGCAGTGCCGCGCACACCGCCGGAGTTGCTCACCTGCCATGTGACGGGAGCCTTGTAATCGGGAATCTCCGTGCGTTCGTTGATGCTATTGGTGGCGGGCAGCACCTCGTTGATCGACCGGCCGTTTTTCATCCATGCGGCCAGGTTGATCGGTTTCCATGTGGAGCCGACGGGGAAGCCCGAGCCTCCGCCATCGACTTCGTCCACCGCATAGTTCAGCGCGGTGCGGGTGCTGTCCGAACTGGCCGCATCGGTGGCGTCATACGTGCGGTTGATGCCGAAGCCCAGCACCTCGCCGGTGCCCGGCCGGATCGCCGCCATCATGACCTCGAATCCGGACGGGTCGTTGACGGGGATTGCGGTACGGGCCGCATTCATGGCGGCGTTGTTGGCGTTCACGTCCATCGTGGTGTAGATATCGAGACCGCCGGTTTTCAACAGCTGCTGGCGCTGCGCCACGGTTTCGCCGAATTCGGAGGAATTCTCGATCTGCTTGACCACATACGAGCAGAAGAACGCGGCATCACCGGCAGCCATGCAACCCTGCGCCACGGAGGTGATATGCAAGGTGTCCTTCACCGGCGTGGCCACCGCAGTGTCGTGCTCCTCCTGCGTGATATACCCCTCCTGCAGCATCAGATCAAGGGTGATGTTGCGTTCGCGCTCGGATTGGGGAAGGTTCGCCTCAACGGAGGGATCCGTTTTCTCGGGGTTCTTGGTGATGGCGGCGATCGTGGCCGACTCCACCACATTGAGGTCCTTGGCGGACTTGTTGAAATATCGGTGCGCGGCCGACTCCACGCCGTACAGGCTCTTGCCTCCGAACTGCGCGATATTCAGATAGCCTTGCAGGATCTCCGCCTTGCTGTATTCCTTCTCGAGCTGCACCGCGATCAGCATTTCGCGCAGCTTGCGGGCCACCGTCTGCTCCTTGGCGTGATAGGCGGCAATCGGATCGTCGTCCGCCTCGGCCTGGCTGACCAGCACGTTCTTCACATACTGCTGCGTCAGCGTGGAACCGCCCTGCGTATCATCATCCTTGATATACGTCATGACGAAGGCGCGCAACACACCTTGGAAATCCACGCCGGAGTGCTGGAAGAAGCGACGGTCCTCGCGTGCCACCACGGCTTTCTGCATGATGTCGGAGATCTCGCTCAGCGGCACCACCGTACGATTCTGCGTATAGAACGTGGTGATCAGCGAACCGTCGGAAGCATACAGATTCGACGCCTGGGGCAGGTCCGCAATGGAGAAATCGATGCCTTCGGCCTTGAGATTCGGGGCGAGCGTGCGAACGACGGAATTCACGCCGAACACCGCGGGCACCAGAAATCCGCTCGCCACCACGCCACCGGACAGGCAAAACATCAAATAGGCCAGCAGCAGCGTGAGGAAGCGCTTCACAGTCAAGGATTTCTTTTCAGGCATGCTGCCCATTCTAAGGACCCGCCTCTACCGCGCCAACAAGCCGCGGAAGAAAGCCTTACGGTATGTCCACGATTGGTTTTCCCAGCTGAATGCCGACTGGCAGACGTCTGCGGGAAACAGGAACAACCACCGGAAGTGACCTGAAATCAGCGCTTCGACCGGCGAATCAGCATGCCGGGCTGGAAGATGATAATCGAACGGCCCTTGCGCGCGATCCAGCCGCGATTGTCGAAGTCCATGAGCGCCTTGTTGACGGTTTCGCGCGAGGCGCCCACCAGTTGGGCCATTTCCTCCTGGGTCAGATCGTGCGGCACCATGAGGCCGGCTTCGATCGGCTCTCCGAAGCGGCGGGCAAGGTCGATGAGCGTTTTGGCCAAACGGGCCGGCACATCCATAAACACCAGATCGGAGAAACGCTCATTATTGGCGCGCAGACGCCTCGCCAGCACCTGCAGCATATCCACGGCCACGCGCGGATGCTCGTCAAGCCAGGCGAACAGATCGTCATGCTCCAGCGACACCACGGTGGTGCCGTTGGTCATGGCCACGGCCGACGCCGTACGCGGTCCGCCCGTGGGATCGAAGACGGGAATCTCGCCGAGTATTTCGCCATGCCCGTGGATGGACAGCAGCTGCACACGATGGTCATCCGATTGGCGGGTGAGCTTCACGCGGCCGTTTTCCAGCACGTACATGCGATGGTCCTCATCGCCTTCACGGAAAATGTAGCCGCCTTTGTTCAACGTCCAGCGCTTGAGATGCGGGATCAGTTGCGCGGCTTCCGCACGCGAGACCTGCTTGAACAACGCGGTGCGCAACAACGTGTTATCCTCGCCGAAACTCCCGTCAGAAGTAATCACGCTACGCATCCTCCTTGTAGTCGGGACCTCCTCGGCCGCATAAAACATGCAACAGTATAACCGTTCACACAGACGGGGTCAGCGATGAAAACCGGCAGCCCAGCAGCGTCTAGGCGATGACGCCCGTCCATTCGTCGCGGCGATACCGCGCGTCGGCAAGCGCCCCGGCGCGGTCCAGCATGCGTTCGTCCAGCGAGGCGAAGGACGCCCCCGGCACACGACGCACCAGATGCCGCACGAGATGATCGAGGATCGCCTCGCGACTCAACCCGGTTTGCGAGCGCAGGGGGTCCACGCGCTTCACCGCCGATCTGACCGCCTTGTCGCTCATCTTCTCCTTGGATATATTGAGCACGCGCGTCATTTTCATCGCGTCGATATCGTACGAAAGCATGGTGTGGTGCAGCACCGCCCCCCGCGCACCCCGCGGCATGCGACGTTGGGCGGCGCCGCCGATCTTGCCCAGCGGCGAGGCGATGTCGTTGATGGGCCGGTAGCTGGCTTCGATGCCCAGTTCGCGCAGCGCGCGCATCACCCACAGATCGCAGAGGCGATACGAATCCTCAACGCCCAGACCTTTGACGAAGTCGAGCGGCGCATACAGCGAATAGGTGATCACCGATCGGGGTTCGGCGAACATGGCTCCGCCTCCGGTGATGCGGCGCACCACGGTGATGCCTTCGGCCCGCGCCTGGTCGCCGTTCACCTCGGCCCTCAGCGATTGGAAGCGTCCGATCACCACGGCGGAGCGATCCCATTGCCAGAATCTGATGGCGGCGGGCATCTCGCCGTTGGCCACGGCCTCGCCGATCGCCTGCTCCAGGCCCATCTGCACGGCCGGTTCGCGCGGCTCATCGCGAATGACCAGTGGATGCAGCACGGCCCAGCGACTGGCGAAATCGGCATCGGCGGTTGCATTGGCGGCGGGAGGGGCCGCCATGGCCGGCGCGACCGGCTCCCCCACTGCGCGACAGACGGCCACGGCAATGGTAACGGCATCGGCCCCGATCAGCCGCGATGACGGATGCGACTGCAACACCGATCGGACCGTCGCGACAAGTCTGCGATAGACGGCGTCGGGAGATGTTCCGTCTGCTGCCGACACGCCCGACACGCAGCCTCCCGACGCGACGATCGCCGTCTCGATGTCCTCGATCAGCGCATGCGACGGCTCGTCTCCACCAATGAAAAAATCGCCGTCAATCCGGCAGGCGGCGATACGTCGGCCGCGTCCGCCGCCGCATCGGACGTCATCGCCATCGTCCAGGAGCACGCTGGCGGCAATCAGCTTGCCTCCCGGCAGTTTGCATTCCCCCCGCGTCCAACGTCCGCGACCGTGCCCCATGGCGCTCATCGTGCTCATCGACCCCGCTCCCCTCTCTGAACGACATTGGCGTTTGCCCGACGAGACACCGGGCAAACGCCAACCTATCGCAGCAGCGGCGCACTCACAAGCGGGCCAGAATATCCTTGCCGACCTGTTCGGTCGAGCGCTTGGCGGATCCCAGCTCCTCGATGTCTGCTTCGACGGCCGCGTCGATTCGGGCGGCGGCCGCGTCGAAACCGAGATGGCGCAGCAGCATTGCGGCCGAAAGGATCGCGGCGGTGGGGTTCGCGACGCCCTTGCCCGCGATGTCGGGGGCGGAACCGTGGATCGGCTCGAACATGGACGGGAATTCGTTGGAGGCGTTGATGCATCCGGAGGCGGAGTAGCCCACGCCACCCACCACGGCACCGGCCTCGTCGGTCAGAATGTCGCCGAAGAGGTTATCGGTCAGGATCACATCGAATTTGGAGGGGTTCGACACCAGGAAGATGGTGGCCGCGTCGATGTGCTGGTAGTCGTGCGTCACCTCGGGGTATTCCTCGCCCACGCGGTCCACGATGCGCTGCCACATGTCGCCGGCGTTGACCAGCACGTTCTTCTTGTGGACCAGCGTGACATGCTTCCTGCGCTTCATGGCCAGCTGGAAGGCGTAGCGCACCACGCGCTCCACGCCATACGCGGTGTTGATGGACACCTCGGTGGCCACTTCGTGTGGGGTGTTGCGACGTACGGCGCCGCCAGCACCGCAGTACAGGCCCTCGGTGCCTTCGCGCACCACCACGAAGTCGATGTCGCCGGGATTGGCCAGCGGCGAGGTGACGCCCCTGTACAGCTTGGACGGGCGCA
>DBKS01000001.1:0-6356 GCA_002298605.1 Bifidobacterium sp. UBA744
CGTCCCACTGCTCGCGCACCGTTACATGCACGCCCGGTCCCGCGTATTTGCGGACGTTGGTCAGGGCCTCCTGCGTCAGACGATAGATGGCCTCGCCGGCCTCGGGACTGAGCCGGTCGGGGGCCCGGTCGCCGCCGACGGTGTGGACGAGCGTGCCGTGGACGGTCGCCAGGGTCGCGGCGGAGGTGTCCAGCAGTTGGGCCATATCCGCGTATTCGGCGTGATTCGGCCCGCCGAATACGTCCAGCAGGCGATTCATGTCGCGCAGGGCTCGTTCGGATTCATGCCGGATGGTCGCCATGGTGGCTCGCGCCACGGCGGGATCGTTGGTCCCCGCGTACCGGCCTCCATCGGATTGGATGATGATGGTGGACAGCGTGTGGGCCACCACGTCATGCATGTCGCGGGCGATGCGTGCTCGCTCCGCCGCCGATGCGATGCGCCGCTCCTCGATCTGGGAGGCCTCAAGCGCCGCGTTGCGCTCCTGCAACGCACGTACGGTGGCGACGCGCGCCCGTTTCCAGAATGCGAGTATGATCACGCTGACCAGCAGCATGACCATCACCGCCGCCGTGATCATGAAGTCGGTCGCCATGAGGCTCACGCAGCTGATGGTGGGGCCGTCGGTCCAAAAGGTGTCGCAGCCGTCGACGAAGTACGGCATGCCGACATGCGATCCGCTGCGCAGGGTTGCGACCAGCGAGCCGGCGTTGACGCTGATCGCGTTGACGAGGTCGGCGGCAAGGGCCATACCGAATCCGATCGCGATCATAGGCCGCGTATCGCGGGGATCGCCGTACGCCAACACGGAGTACAGCATGATCAGACTGAACATGTCCCCGTAGGTCAGCGACGGCCCCAGCAGCAGCTGTGCCGCCGCGATCGCCGCGTACGCCAGCGCCGCCGGCCTGGGGTGGGTGCGGCGGACCATCAGCGGAATCGTCAATGCGACGGACCACCACGGCGAATGCCCGCCGGCGTCGAAGAGCAATCCGGGGGAGTCCGCGGATGACATGCCGAGCAACAGCGCGCCGAACGACAGGCAGATGGCCAGGAGCACGTCGGCGACGGTGGTGTTCGCACGCGCCCACGTCAGAATGCGGTTCCCTCTGTGTCCCATGGATGCAAGGCTAGCGCCTGGAGGGGGACTGCGCATTTGTCGCGCGGTGTGGGTGAGATGGGCATCAGTGATTTCGTCGTGTATTCGGCGATGTTCCGGCAACAGGAAAGGATGGACAGGCGATGACGTTGTTGGCGCGGTATTACGTTCCGGGACTGAGTGTGGAGGATCGTTCGATTGACGTTCCGTTGGATTGGTCCGGCAAGCAGCCCGGCGAGGGGTTCGCCGGCGAAAGCATCAAGCTGTTCTACCGCGTGCTGTCCGCGCCCGAGCACGTCAACGACGACATGCCGCTGCTGGTCTTTCTGCAGGGCGGCCCCGGCGGCTCCGGCCCCCGCCCGCTTGACCCGCATTCCGACGGATGGATCGCCGAAGCCGTCAAGCATTTCCGCGTGATCCTGCCCGATCAGCGCGGCACGGGCCGGTCGAACCGCGTGGACGGCACGGTGATGGGGCGTATTGGCGAACCGGCGGCGCAGGCCGCGTATCTCAAGCATTTCCTCGCCGACTCCATCGTCAGGGATTTTGAGCATCTGCGCCGCACCGTGTTCTGCGGCCGCCAGTGGGTGACGCTGGGACAGAGCTACGGGGGCTTCCTGACCCTGACGTATCTGTCGCTGTTCCCCGAAGGCGTGACCGCGAGCTTCACATGCGGAGGCATTCCTCATGTGCCCGCCGACGCCACCGAAGTGTACGAGCACACCTTCCCGCGCATGGCGAGGAAGACCGGGCAGTTCTACGACCGTTATCCGGTGGATGCGCAGCGCGCGGCCGCCGTGGCTGACGTGCTCGCCGACGGCGAGGTGACCCTGCCCAATGGAGATCCGCTGAGTGTGGAGCGCTTCCAGATGCTCGGCTCGGATTTCGGCATGAAGCCGAGCTTCGAACGCGTGCATTGGATTCTCGACGACGCGTTCCTCGACGGCGACGGCAGTGCCTCGAAGGGGTCCCCGCTGAGCGAGGAGTTTCTGACCAAGGTGATGAACGCCACTTCGTCCCGTCCTCTCTACTGGCCGCTGCAGGAGTTCATCTACGCCAACGGCGAGCTCGACGAGCCGATTCGCTGGGCCGCGCAGCGCGTGCGCGACGCCAGGCCGGAATTCGACGCGTCCGCCCGCCCTCTGCTGTTCACCGGCGAGGCCATGTTCCCCTGGATGTTCAAGCAGGAGGCCGCGTTGCGCCCCTTCGCGCCGGCGATGGATCTGCTGATGGAGGACACCAGCTGGGGCGTGATCTACGACGAGGACCAACTGGCGCGCAATGAGGTGCCGTTGCAGGCCGCGGTCTATTTCGACGACATGTACGTGGACTCCGGCATGCAGTTCGACACCCTGTCCCGAGTGGGCAACTCGCATTACTGGACCACCAACGAGTTCGAGCACGACGGGCTGCACGGTTCCGTGGTGTTCAAGCACCTGTACGACGAGGCCCTGAACCGCGGCGACCTCGAGGCGCTGTTCTGACCGGGGGCGCGTCGTTGCAGGAGTTGTGGGAAGCGAAGGGAATATGAGCATGGATGACATCACCATTGGTTTCATCGGATATGGCAACATGGCCCAGGCCATCGCGCAGGGCCTGGTGGGCGCCGGCGTGGTGAACGGCGGGCAGATCGTCGCCTGCGCCGCGCATTTCGACAAGCTCGAGGCCAATGCCGCCAAGCTCGGCGTGCGCCCGCTGCATTCCGCCGTCGAGGTGGCCTCCGCCGCGGATGTGGTGATCGTGGCCATCAAGCCGCATCAGGTCGAAGCGGTCGTCAAGCCGATTGCCGGGGAGCTCGCGAAGGCCGGCAAGATCGTCGTCTCCATCGCGGCGGGATGGGATCTCGCCAAATACCGCGAACTGTTCGGCGCCGCCTTCGGCGCCGCGCATGTGCAGTGCACCATTCCGAACACGCCGATGGCGGTCGGCAAGGGCGTGCTCGTCACGGAAGCCGACAACACGCTGACCGGCGAACAGACGGCGTTGTTCGAGCGCCTGTTCGGCCCGATCAGCCTGATCGAACGCGTCGACACCACGCATATGACCATTGCCATGGTGGTGGCCGGATGCGCGCCGGCCTTCACCGACATGTACATCGAGGCGCTTGGCGACGCCGGCGTCAAATACGGGTTGCAGCGTGCGGCGGCCTATCGTCTCGCCGCCAAAATGGTCGAGGGCGTGGGTGCGCTGTACATGGCCGCCGAAACCCATCCGGGCGTCATGAAGGATGCGGTCTGCTCGCCCGGCGGCACCACGATCCGCGGCGTCGCCTCGCTGGAGGAGTCCGCCTTCCGCGGCGCGGTGATCAGGGCGGTCGACGCGATCGCCGGGTGAGTCGCCCGATCCGCCGCCCGCCACGCGTCACGTCGCCACGCCGTCGCGCCGGCTGACGCGATGACGTGACGGGAAGGTAGTGTGGAGGGCATGTCTCTTACCATTGGAATCGTCGGACTGCCGAATGTCGGCAAGTCCACCATGTTTAACGCCCTGACCCGTAACAACGTGCTTGCGGAGAACTACCCGTTCGCCACCATCGAGCCGAACACCGGCATCGTGCCGCTGCCGGACAAGCGTCTTCCGGTGCTCGCCAAACTGGTGCACACCGAGAAGATCGTGCCCGCCACCGTCACCTTCGTGGACATCGCGGGCATCGTCAAGGGCGCGTCGGAGGGCGAGGGCCTGGGCAACAAGTTCCTCGCCAACATCCGCGAGGCGGACGCGATCTGCGAGGTGGTGCGCGCCTTCGAGGACGACGACATCGTGCATGTGAACGGGCACGTCGACCCGGCCGACGACATCGACACCATCAACACCGAGCTGATCCTAGCCGACCTGCAGACCATCGAGAACGCGCTGCCCAAACTCGAGAAGGATCTTCGCGGCAAGAAGATCGAACCGGCCTATATGGACGCCGTCAAGCAGGCCAAAACAATCCTCGAGTCCGGCGAGACGCTGGACAAGGCCGCTCGCGAGGGTCGTTTCGACAAGGACTCCGTCTACGATCTGCATCTGATGACCGCCAAGCCGTTCATCTACGTGTTCAATGTGGATGACGCCGAATTGCAGAACAAGGAACTGCAGAGCAAGCTCGCCGCCTCCGTGGCCCCGGCCCCCGCCATCTTCCTCAACGCCCAGTTCGAGGCCGATCTGACGGAGCTTGACGAGGCGGACGCCCGCGAAATGCTCGCCGACGCCGGGCTTGAGGAGTCCGGTCTCGACCAGTTGGCCCGCGTGGGCTACGACACGCTCGGCCTGTCCACCTTCCTCACCGCCGGCGAGAAGGAGGTGCGCGCCTGGCAGATCCACAAGGGCTTCACCGCCCCGCAGGCCGCCGGCGTCATCCACACCGATTTCGAGAAGGGCTTCATCAAGGCCGAGATCGTCTCCTACGATGATTTCGTCGCCGCCGACGGCTCCATGGTCAAGATCAAGGAGGAGGGCAAGCTGCGCCAGGAGGGCCGCGACTACGTCATGCAGGACGGCGACATCGTCGAATTCAGGTTCAACGTTTCCAGGTAGCGTTTCCGCCCATGTGAAAACGGCTTGTTTCCAACGATTTCGGGCTTTCCGAACGTTGGAGGCAAGCCGTTTTTTGAATGCGCGAGATCGGATACGGCCTGATCCCGCTCGGGCAATGGCGTCGACTGTGGGTCGGGCTCGTCGCGCGACGGAACACGATCCTCATGCTCGACGCCGCGCCATGCGGCTACATGGCGCTCGTCCACGTCACCGACCGGATCGACCGCCGGCTCACGCCGCAGCCGGACAGAATCCTGTGGGCCACTGCCCCGAATGCGACGCCATGCTCCGACTGGCGGACGTGCGGGTCGCCTATCTCGACAGGGCGGCCGAAACCGAACTCGGCTCGGCCGCCGCGACCGGCATGCACATCACCCGCACCAGCCGGGGCCGCCGGATGGCTCGTCGAAACCATGGGCGGGGTTCGGGGGTGGACCGGCTGCGCAGCTGGCGGCGCAGGGGGCGGGCTGCCGTCCCGCAAACGACTCGAGGGCGGCTGTTGGGAATGGTCGGCGTCCGATCTGCTGGCACGCGCCGGCGGGGCGTGATATGGTGATGTTTGACGATACTAATGTATCGCATTAGTATCGTGTCTGTGAGAACGCGGAACGGGGAACTCAACGACTACCTCTACGGCGGCACATACCCGAAAGGCTACCCGTCCGGAGTGGAAAAGCAGCTCAAGCGCAAGCTCCAGATGCTCAAGGCCGCGCACGCGCTCCAAGACCTCAAGATTCCGCCCGGCAATATGCTCGAACCATTGAAGGGCGACCTGCTGGGCCACTGGAGCATCCGCGTCAACAAGCAATGGCGTCTCATCTTCCAATGGGACGACGAAAACAAGGAGGCATACGATGTCTACTTCGACGACTACCACCGATGAATACCTCAGTGCGCCCGGCGAGATTCTCAGCGAGGAATTCATGCAGCCACTCGGCATCACCGGATACCGTCTCGCCAAAGCCATCGACGTGCCCCAGACGGCCATCAGCGAGATCGTCAACGGGAAGCGCGCCATTACCATCCCCATGGCCTACCGCCTAGCCAAGGCGCTCGGTACCACACCCGAATTCTGGGTCAACCTCCAACGCGACTATGACATGCTCAGCTTCGACCCCAGCCAGCTCGGCGACATTCGCCCGCTCGTCGAAGCATGACCTTGAAAACCGTTGCGGTCGTTGGCTGGCCGAGTTTTTGTGCCACTTTGTCGTGTGGTTGGTGGTGTGGAAGGGGTCGTGCCATAATGCGTGGGGCCCCGAGAATGCAGGTGGTTCCGGGGCTTCGTGCGTAATCGGGGGCTTGCAAGCGGACGTGCTTCGACCGGGTGCCGCCGTGTTTGAAGAGGGGCTGTCTTCCCGAAGCGTGGAGCGATTGCCGTGGCGGGACGCTTGGGGGGGGGTCGGTGGTCTTGCGGCCTTCACCGGTGCCGGCGTGGTTCAGGCGGGCCGCGGGGCCCGCGCATGGGGGGCGCCGTGCGCCGGGCTCACTGGAGGCGTCGGCGTCGGCGCGGCCTGAATCGCGTGTCCGCCCCCGAATGGCGGCTGGTGACAAGGCGCCCCCGCGACGCTGCCCGCATCCAGTGAGGCCGTGCCGGTCGTGATGGTGTGAGTCCATTGATTTCGCGTGCGCTTTGGCATTGGTGAAGTTACCGGGGGCTTGTGGGCGAGGGGCCGAGCGTCAGGCTCATATGATGGGCGGAATATGATGCGCGCCTTGATCTCCACTGGTTCGATGGCCT
>DBKS01000001.1:6407-13009 GCA_002298605.1 Bifidobacterium sp. UBA744
TCGCGTGCCGCCCATGTGTTGCCATGCAGACAGTTGGTTGCCTGATGGGACGCGGAACGATTACTCTCTCACAAAGAGCCGCGATCGTCGATCCTGTCCGGAACCAGGCCCGGCATTCGATCGCTCGTGGCCATCCGGGGTCGGCAGGAAAGGGGCGTCGAGTTGACGCAGTTTCACATTGTGTTCTCGCAGCTTGTTGGCATGGCCGTGATGATGCTCGTGGGCATCGTCTGCGTGAAGGCGCATGTGCTGGGGCAGAAAGCCATGGACGGCATCTGTTCGTTCATCTTGAAAGTCGGCATCCCGTTCATCGTGTTCTCCAACGCCGTGTCCGGCACCACGCGGGCGGACCTGGCGCAGTCCGGCGTGATCATGCTGCTCGACATCGTCATGTACGTGCTGCTCATCAGCATGTGCACGCTGATCGCCAAGCTCATGGGCCTGAAGGCCGAACGGGGGCGCATGTTCTGCGGGACCTTCGTCTTCGGCAACGTGGGGTTCATGGGGCTGCCGCTGCTGATGGCGCTATATCCAGGCAAGGGAGCCCTGTATTTCGCGCTGCTGTCGCTGGTGGACCAATGTGTCATGTGGACGTACGGGGTGTGGACCTGCAAGAAGGTGAGGGATGTGCACTCGCGCACCGACAAGGACCCCGCCCGCGGATGGCTGCAGCGTGTGCGATCGGTGATTTCCCCGGCGCTGGTGGCGGTGGCGCTGTCCCTGGTGGTGGTTCTGATCGGCGTGCCCATCCCCGAAGAGGTGCTGGCGCCGATCAAGGCCATCGGACAGACGGCCTCGCCGTTGTCGATGGTGTACCTTGGCGGCCTGGTGGTGTTGCGCGATTGGACCGGCGTGCTGCGCAAGCCCGAACTCTACGTTGGCGTGGTGCTCAAGATGCTCCTGTTCCCGATGGCCCTGTTCGCGCTGTTCACCACCGTCCCGCCGATGCTGGGTCTGACGATCAACCCGGATATCGTGCACACGATGGCGATCTGCGCCGGCATGCCCACCATGGTGGCGCTGGTCATGTTCGCCGAGAAGGAACACAACCAGCCGCAATATGCCATCGGCATGGTGGTCGCCAACACCATCGCGAGCCTGTTCACGCTGACCGCCGTGTCGTTCGTCGTGTTCTGAGGGTCTGTGGCCCAATGACGCGAGTATGACGTGATTGCGACGGGTCACGTCGGGATTGCGGCGTGATGTCGCGTTCTCGCGTCCGTACAGAGGTTCGGGAATATGGGTTGCTGCCGGAGGACGCCGTCGATGCCCGCACTATTCCCGATGACGTGCTTGACGAACTTGGCTTGACTGCTGAAGAAGTGGGGCAGTAGCTGTGTGGGATGCGAGGGCTTCTCCTGATTTCTGGCATACTGCTGTACCGTTTCCTGTGCATATATGTTGCGTTGGAAGGTGGCTGCCGTGGTCACGGCGGTTGCATACACCAACTTCTGGTCACCAACAGGGATCCCCATGACAACGTGGTGGTGATGAGCGCCGACGATTACGATTCGCTCATGGAGACGCTGCGTGTCTGCCGGAATCCCGGACTGCTCGCCAAGGTCCGCCGTGGAATGGTCCAGGTGCGTTCCGGCGACACCGCCACGCATGCTCTGGTCGAGGAGTGAGCCGTGCTGCGCTGGACCGAGGACGCGTGGGACGACTACCTGTACCGGCAGACCCGGGACAAGAGGACGCTCAAACGCGCTAACGCGCTGATACGCGATGCGATGTGTTTCCCGTTCGTGGGCCTGGGCGAGTCCGAGCCGTTTAAATGGGCCTCCGATATCGCCGAGGATTTCGGGTTCGACCTTTCCAGCGTGACACGTGCCTTCTATCGACTGCTTTGCAGGAGGTTCGCGAACGTTCCGCAAAAAGCGATCCGCGGTTTCATGCGGCTTGATGAGATGTCTAATTCCTTGGGGATTTGATAAGGAGACGCTTCGTCGTCGACATCGTGCGCATCGGCTGCAAGGCGGCGGGTGGGAGCGTGTGGTCGAATGCCGTGTCGGCAATGCCGGTGGCTGGCTTGCCGTCTGGATTCGGGAAGACGGCACCGCTTGGTTTTCTTCGTACGGGCACCCATGAGGGGATATTCGGCAACTGATGGAGACTCCATCGGACTTGTCGATTCGTTCCGTAGACGATATGTCGGAAGCCGGGAATCGAAGCCAAGACATTCGAGCATCATGCAGATCGACCGGAACCTTTTTGGTGACTAGACTTGGTCGGACCGTCAACGAGCAGGTCGTCGAACTGATGAAAGCGATGTACGACGCTTCAGGCCGATGAGATCGCCGGGGCCGCCGATTGAAGGTGTTCAAGTTGAAGGACACGGTCTTCAAGTCGGCCGTGGTCGAACACGATCGTGCTCAATGGGAAATTAATGATCGGTGGTGTCGGAATCGGCGACGAGTTCAGCGAAACGTCACCGGCTCCCAAGTGTCCACTTCGATTTGACGGAGTATGCATTGCATTCGATTGGCTGTATCAACGTCGCAGCGATTCCGGCAAATACGCTCCGCACGACTCCGTCGGCAGTCTGACGGTATCTCACGCCCTTTTGTCATGATTCCATCACTCCCATCGAGTTAGGGGAAATGCGGAACAAAAAATCAGTTTGTATCATGATATGAGTTGGCGGTGTAAGTGTTTGTCCTGAGATAAGGAGTGTAAGGGTTAGAGCTGAGAAATGTCCAGGGTCTCTTATCTTTTGGTGCTATTGCCGCGAGAAAGCTCAATCGGGTATTTTTTGTATCTTTTTTGAGCTTGTCAAAGATGATTTCATCAAGATCGAATCCAAGCTTGTCTGACGGCATGATGCAGTAGATGAGCGCGTCTGCGATTTCTTCGTGCATTCAATGATTTCAATTTATTGGCAAGAATTTTATTATTATTCGGTTCATTATTCAGTTCATTATATTTTTTGGTTGATTGTTCAGCCAGCGTTTCATATTGTAATGGTTCCGGATAAGCCGTTCTGCTGGTTGTTTTACCGATTATCAGATAGGCAAGTATATTATCAGGGCTATTAATGAGCTTCAATAATAGTTCAGCAGGAGTGGTTTCCGATATACCGGCGGCAATTTCAAGCTTCTGCTGTTTATATTTATCCAATGATGACATCATGCTGTCAATGCTGGCATTATGCATCATGCATTAACCGGATGCGTGCCATTGTCTCATCAACTTCCATGTTATTGCCATGCTGGAGTTCCCATGCTTTCGCATCGAAATAAATATGTGATTGTTTTATGTTTCCTGCAATCATGTGTTCAAATAGCATTGGTTTCAGTTATGATGGAAAATGATGATAGATTGATGATTGACTATTTTAAAGCATTGATTATCATCAGATGGGAGTATTTATTCATGTTTGATTTCCTGCGTAAGAAAGCACAGAAACCAGCGGAACCAGTTCGGCGGACGCCGGTGTTATCCTCGTGGCATTATTCGAAAGCGGAGAATAAAATGGTTCCATGTGCATCCACTCCATGCCGGTTACATGGTGCTGATGATGTCATGGCGACTGATGCGAGGGATGCGACGATTAAAATGAATCAGAAGATTCTCGCGTATCAGAAATATAAGCAGGCGCAGGCTAATAAAAATGGCATTGGAATAACTAATGGCGATAAGTCAGATCCTGATCCTGAAACAATGAATAATGATGAATTCCGTGGGACAATGTTCGGTGATAATGCACATACAAGCGTCATCAGTTGTAATCCAATGAAAATCGGGAATGATAGTTATGTTCCAGTCATGCATGATTCAAGTAACTGGGATGAAATAATCGAATTCGCTCGTGAATGCAATTATTGCCATGCTAATGGTAGAATCACGGAGGATGATGGCAGGAAAGTGAATTGTCCTAAATGCTATGGCGTGAAATATGCATTTCATATTTCCGGTTCACCATCTGAAATGGTGTTATACCAGCATGTTGAGGATTCAGAGGATGAACGTTTCCATGCTTTTGTCAAAGCGCATCCTGATGAATTCAATGATTACATGATTCATTCAATGATGGCGGGTTGTTATTTGGCGGATGATGGTGAGAAGAAAATATATTCATCTGATTATAAGAAAAATCCGAAGCAAGCCATTGCGTCAGATCCGGATAAATTCCTGCAAATGATTAGAATGAAAAAACAACAATATGACGCTGAAATGCAAGGTAAGAAAACAGAGCGTCCATTTGCGGTCAGTGATGGTATTAAAATAGGAAAAATATATGGAATGCTTCCCGATTTGTATATAAGTAAAATAGGCCGTTTCAAGGATAGGAGAACCGGCGAGCAGAAAGTAATTGCAATAGGCCAGAATCGGGCAAATGGTTCAATGATTAAATTTTTCATCAAGGATAATCCCCGGTTACGTGTGGGAACGCGCGTTCAGATTTCAGGAGGCCGTTATGTCGGTTCAGATTTTGAACCTGATGGACGCATCATGCATAAAGTGAAAACATCATTCCTTGCCATTGTCGAACGATGAAAGTTCCTGATTCATCATTAACATGCTATGCATTGCATGCATGAGCAGTAAACTACCAGTTGATAGACGTAAACTTTTAATGACAGCCGTGAAAATGGCAATAACCCGCTGTCTATTTGTAAGTGCAACATCCTTGTCAGGTTTGTCGGTTTAGCAGTTCGTCGGCGAAGGCTTCGGCGGGTGTGCGGTAGCCGAGCACACGCATGGACTCTCCGGATACTCCATGCGCAGCCTGCCGCTGATCAGCGGCTGCGACCGGCCGCGGCCCAGCCATCCGGCCACCCGCGCCCACAGGCGGTTGCGCGACAGGCGGCGCGGCTTGCGCGGCGTCGACCGTCGACGGTCGGCCTTGCGCTGGGCGGGCCCGGCGGTGCAGTGCCTTCCCGTCCGCGGGCCCGGCTTGAGCCGCTTCGGCCTATACGGCCGGTACGACTCGTTCTCGTTGGACGGGAGCCACGTGTTGCGCTTGGCCTCCCGACTGATCGTCGAGGCATTGCGGCCGGGCATCAGGCCGATCCCGCGGATGCCGGTGCCGTTGCCGACCTCGATAAAATAACGGGAATGATCATAGCCTGCTTCATCCAGCCGAACGTGATGGTCATTCCCGACTGCAACTGATGGCGCTGGACTTATGCCGCTTTTGGCGACTGATATTGAGGGATTCGTTTTCATCAAATCCGCGCGCAGCGCGGAGTGCATGGTTCACGCTGCGCTGGCCACCAGTGGAGATTAGAGGGATTAGAGTCCGGACGTTATCTCTAACTGGTGTCGCACTTTCAATTAGGCAACGGGGCTGTTCCAATATGCTATTTGGGGGAATAGGATAACTGATCGAAAAGAGGCTGTTGTTCATGAAATTCGGAATGAGGAAACCCAGTTGGAGGAAGAGCCTGTCCGCGCGCACCCGGGGACGGGCCACCCGTGCGGTCAAACGGGCGCTGATTCCCGGCTACGGCAAGAAGGGCATGGGCTGGCTGCATCCCAGGCGCAAGCTGTACAACAAGGTGTATAGGAAAACCACGTTCAGCCTGTTTGATTTGTTCAGGTGACGGCCTGATGTTCCCTGCGAAGATGACCGAATCGCTGCAAGGGGAGCGGGAACGCGACGTTGCCGCGTCCGGCAAAAACCAAAAGGGTTCCCCGCATGAAGGCATAAGCGTTCCCAAGAACGTCGCCCGTCTTATGATGCTGGTCAACGCCGCCGTATGGGGTTCCGGATACACCATGCTCAAACATGTGCAGGACGTGATGACGAGCCAGTGGATGATGTTCTTCCGCATGAGCGCCTCGACTGTGCTGATGGCGCTGGTGTTTCTTCCGCGTCTGCGCAGAATCGGCATGAGACGCTACATTGCGCCGGGATGCATGCTTGCGCTGACGTATTGGCTTGGCTTCATGTTCCAACTCAAGGGATTGGAAACCACTTCGCCGGGTCGCAACAGTTTCTTCACCGACACCTACTGCGTGATGGTGCCGTTCGTGCTGTGGGCGTTGACGCGCAAGCGTCCCGGCGCGCAGCATATCGTGGCGGCGCTCGTATGCACGCTCGGCATCGGACTGGTTTCGCTGAGCGGCACGGGTGGCGAGGAACTCGCCGGCGTGGGATTCGGCGATGCGATGACGATTGTCGGTGCGCTGTTCTTCGCGGTGAACCTTGTGGTCGTCGGCATGATGGGACGCAAATTCGACGCGGTGGCGTTGATGCTGTCTGAATTCGCATGGTGCGCGCTGTTCTTCGGCGTTGGCGCGGTCCTGTTCGACGGTGCGCCATCCGCGGCGTGGATGCGCGCGGACGTGGTGCTGTGCCTTGCGTATCTGGTGGTCGGCTCGACCATCATCGCGCAGATCTTCCAAACCATCGCCGTGCAGAACCTGCCGGCCACGGAAGGCTCCGTGATTCTGAGCACCGAATGCATTTTCGCCATGATGGTTTCCGTGATTTTCGCCGGGGAACAACTCACCGTGCCGTCGGTATGCGGTTTCGCCGTGATTTTCGGCGCGATTCTGCTTTCGGAGGTACAGTTTCCGATGCGTCGCAAAACCAAATAACGCGTTCCGTAGATGTATCAAGAAATCCACGCTCGACAAGATGCTCATGTAGGGGG
>DBKS01000048.1:0-447 GCA_002298605.1 Bifidobacterium sp. UBA744
TCAACCGCTACTACGGCTGGTACAACCTGTCCGGCGACCTGGACGCGGCCTGCTACGCGTTGAACGTGGAGCTGGATTTCTGGGCGAAGATCGGCAAACCGGTGATGTTCACCGAGTACGGCGCCGACACTGTGGAGGGCATTCACGGCACGCATGGCGAAATGTTCTCCGAGGAATACCAGCGGGAGTATTTCCGCCGCATCGATGCGGAATTCGACAAGCGTCAATGGATCGTTGGCGAACAGCTGTGGAATTTCGCGGACTTCGCCACCATTCAGGGGCCCATGCGAGTGGAAGGCAACCGCAAGGGCATCCTGACCCGCGACCGCCAGCCGAAGATGGCCGCGCACTTCCTGCGCGACCGTTGGCATGCCATCGCGGACTTTGGATACAAAGCCTGAAGCCAGCCCTATTCTCACAGGCGGGTGGCGCCGGGGGGCCGGTGCC
>DBKS01000048.1:493-2339 GCA_002298605.1 Bifidobacterium sp. UBA744
ATCTAAAATAGATTCTTTCACATCTGTGGATATAGTGCGGTTCCTGTCGGTCTCAAACGCAGTGGTATAACGTTGGAAAAGCTGTTCGGTAGGGCTGCGCACGCTTCGTTTCAGCGGAAAAATGTGAAAGAATCTAAAATAGATTCTTTCACAGTCGCCGCCTTGGGGTTCGCCAGCACCCTCGGCGTCAGAATGGATAGTTTTTGGGTTGCAACTGTGAAAAAATGATCATGACAGTTGCATGCCGGGTGACGTGGCCGGCTCTTTCGGTGAATTTCTTGTCTGCTGTCTCCCATCGCCGTCGAAACGGCGTTCTGATGACGGCGTTCCGGTGGACGGCGTTCCAGTGGAACGGCGTCGAGCAATGCCGTCGAATAATGCTAAGTTCGTAGGGAAGAATTCCAACGGTGGATGGTTCGGCGAGGGATGTGAATAATGAAGAATCAACGTGCGGTCTTGCCAACGCGTTTGATATGGGCATTCGCGGTCGGCCAGTTCGGCTGGGCGCTACTCAGCGGCATCATTTCCAACTGGCTGGTGTATTTCTACCAGCCCGATCAGGAGACCGTCGCACAGGGCCAAACCGTGTTCGTGCCGCAGGGTCTGGCCATCGCCGGCGTGGTGACGGTGGTCGGTGGCATCACGGCGTTCGCGCGATTCTTCGACGCGTTTGTGGATCCGGCCGTGGCGAGCCTCTCGGACCGCAGCACGTCGCCAAAGGGGCGTCGTATGCCGTTTCTCAGATATGCGGCGCTGCCGTTGGCGCTGATAACCGTGCTGGTGTTTTGGAGTCCGGTCAACGGCGTGAGCTGGCTGAACGCGGCGTTCCTGTTCGCAACGGTGATCGGCTACTACATCGCGCTCACGTTCTACTGCACGCCGTACAATGCGCTGATCGCCGAGTTGGGGCATGATTCCCGGCAGCAGCTGAACATCTCCACGGCGATTTCCCTCACGTGGGTGGCCGGCACGGCGATCGCTTACGTGGCGCCGGTGATATGGGGCGGATTCGTGCCGGCGCTCGGCCGCGTCAACGCCATCCGCGTGACGTTCACCATCATGGCCGCGGTGGCGTTGGCGTGCATGCTGGTGCCTCCGCTAACCATCGACGAGCGCGAGTACGTGAGGTCGCAGCCCACGTCCGAATCGACGATCGAATCGCTGAAGCAGACCTTCCACAACGGTGAATTCCGCAAGTTCGTCTGCTCCGACGTGATCTACTGGGTGGCGATCACCACCTTCCAGACCGGTCTGCCGTTCTTTGTGACCAGTCTGCTCAAGCTTCCCGAAACCACCACCACGATCTACTTTGTGCTGATGACCGGCGTCTCGGTGCTGTTCTACCTGCCGGTGAATGTGCTGGCGAACAGGGTGGGTAAGAAGCGTCTGCTGCTGGTGGCGTTCGCGATCTTCACCTGCTCGTTCGCCTTCGCCGGCCTATTGGGCCCGTCCGGCGTGCTGGGCGTGATTCCGCCGATGATTCAGGGCGTGGTCCTGGCCGTGGCGGCCGCCGTGCCGATGGCGGCGTTCGGCATCCTGCCGCAGGCGATTGTGGCGAATATCGCCGACGCGAGTTCCGCGACCACCGGCCAGGATCGTCAGGGCATGTTCTACGCGGCCCGTACCTTCGCGATGAAGATGGGCCAGTCCGTCGCGATGCTGTTGTTCACGGGTGTGAGCACGATCGGCTTGGGCGACGGTTCCGGTGTCGGGTATCGTATCGCTGCGTTCTCGGCGGCTGCGCTGTGTGGCGTCGGCGGCTTGATCTTCGCTTTGTACAACGAACGCAAGGTGATGGGCATGCTGCCCGCGCGGGATGATTCGCGTCATGTGTCGCGGAATGAGC
>DBKS01000048.1:2389-10874 GCA_002298605.1 Bifidobacterium sp. UBA744
CCGCGGGACGGCTTGGATCAGCGGCTGTCAAGCCCACGGATAACACTAGTGCACTGTTATAACCGTCCCGACAGCAATTCATTATCGAAATAAGCTATGCCTCGTTCCATCTCATCCTCGGCCCATGAACCGGCTCCGCAAAACCGTTCCGCGCAATATCGTTCTCTGCGCTTTTCCAAGGATCAGGACCAGTTGCCGCAGCATGTGGTGGTTCCGCATGTCGCTCATGCAGGCGCCGATACCGGTGCCGGCACCTCCGCTGGCATGCGTGCCGGCGCCCGTGTGGCGTCTTCCACCCGGCGAGGCAGCCATCGCGCCGATTCGCATCAATCCGGGCGACGCGGTGTTCGATCGTATCTTCGCCTCGTTCGATTCGGCTCTGGCTCAGGTCGGGGATCGGGTCGAAGTCCCGTCGTCAGGCACGGGATGACGATGCTGAAATCGCAAACCTACACGCGGCGACGCATTCTGGTGGCGGTGTTGGGCGTGCTGCTGCTGGTCGAGCTGTTCCAGCTGTTCTGGCCGTCCGATCGCTTCTACCCGCTGGCCACGCTTGACGGTTACTCGGTGAGCGGGCAAAGCGTCGATCATGCGACTGAAAAGCTCAACGAGGCCGCTTCGTCCCGACAGATCGTGCTGACTGACGAATCCACGAAAGCCCAGGTCACGCTGAGCGTCCACGACGCCGGCATCACCACCGACTACAGTGCCCGAGCCGGCCGGGCCGCGCATCACTCCTTCCTGAAGCGCATCATTCCGTTCTCATGGCTGTTCGCGCACAACACCACCACGGATTCCCTGCCCGCCGCGTTCTCCACGAACGCCGATCCCAGCGCCGCGACCGTCACCGCCGAAGTGCGCAATGCCGGTCTCGAGGTCAAAGATGGCGTGCTTACCACCGTCGCCGCAGCGCCCGGGTACACATTCCAAGCCTCCGACGCCCTGGCCGCCGCCGGTTCCAGCCTGCAGAGCGCCGCTTCCGACAAGCCGGCGCAGGCCACGCTGAATCTCAGGATCGCGCAGCCCACCGTCGCCACCGAAACCGCCGAACGGCTGCGCGCCACCGTCGCCGCCGCGTTGGGCAACCAGGTGACCTTCAGCTACGGTGACGGCACCTGGACAGTGCCCGCCGCCGACGTGGCCGGCACGCTGACCGTCAAGCCGAACGGCGAGGACAACACCAAACTCGACGCCTCGGTGGATTCCTCCAAATTGGCCGACTTGCTCAAATCGAAGAACGTGGCGATCGAAGTCGTCAAGAAAGCCGTTGAGACCAAAGCCGTGCCCGCCGTGTTCGCCACCGACGCCCGCGCGTCCAGGGCCATCGACACCACCAAAACGGCCGGCGACCTGACCGCCATGCTGCTCGGCGGCAAGGCCCAGCCGGTCGCGGTGACCACACGCACCATCACCAACGCGGCGCTGTATGAGAATCTGCCGACCGAAGGGTCGCTTGAGGACAAACTCAAGCAGCTATTCGGCAACGCCACCTACGAAGTGGCGGTCGTCGACCTCAAAACCGGCGAATCGAAGCTCAACATCAACGGCGACGGCGTGATGACCACGGCCTCCACCTATAAGCTGTACATCGCCTATTCGATGATCAACGCGGTTGAATCCGGCAAGCTCACATGGAACAGTCCGCTCAACGGCACCACGCTCAACACCTGTCTGACCCGTATGATCGTCAATTCCGACAACGCCTGCCCGGAGGCCTGGCTACGCACGTACGGCTTTTCCACCCTGACCAATCAGGCGCATCAGATCGGCGCCAAGAACACGAATTTCAAACTCGCCGACATCCGCACCACGCCAAACGATCTGGCGACCGTGCTCAAAGGCTATTACGATAATACGATCGCCACCAAGGCGAGCACCGACAAGCTGTTCCAGCTGATGCAGACGCAGGTGTATCGCGAGGGCATCCCGACCGGCATCGGTTCCGACGGCGTGGTGCAGGACAAGGTCGGCTTCATGAACGCGCTGCTTCATGATGCGGCGATTGTGCGCTGCGACAAGGGGGATTATGCGATGGTGATCATGACCGAGCACGCCAGCTGGTTGAAGATCGCTCAAGCCAGTCTGCTGATCTATGACGCGTTGTGACCTCTCCGCGATCCGCGCCGCGGCGCGTCGTGACGCGCCTAGATGAGCTTGGTGCTTTCGACCTTCGCCACATACCAGGTGTTGAAGCGAATCAGCGGTTTGCGCAGCACCAGTCCAAGCAGCAGCATCGGCGGGATGAACAGCAGCAGTGACCCGAGCGACATCCACAGGTCATTGTCGTATATGCCCGCGATGGCTGAACGGAATGCGCGGATCGCGTGCGTGGCGGGCAGGAACGGGCTGACGGCCTGATACGCGGCGGGCAGCACTTGGATCGGGTATGCGCCGTTCGCGCCGGACACCTGGATGATGAGGATGAGCACGCCGAACGCTTTGCCGACGTTGCCGAAGGACGCCACCAACGTGTAGGTGATGAACGTGAACACCAAACTGGTCACCCAGCCGGTAACCATATACAGCAGCGGGTGTTCCGACTGCACATGCATGAAGAGCAGGCTGCCGGCGTTCAGGAAGGTGCTTTGCATCAGGCCGATCAAACCGAAAATGCCGTAATGCCCGAGATACAGCTGGTGGGGCAGCGGATCGCCGAGTGCCTTACGGGTTTTGCGCGAAACCGTGGGCTTGAGCGTGATGCACATGAGCAGCGCGCCCACCCACATCGAAATGGTCGAGTAGAACGGGGCCATTGACGATCCGAAGTTCGCGACATGGAACACCGCCTGGCGGTTCAGCGTGACCGGAGCGGCGAATTTGGCGGCAAGATCCTCGGGGCTCCCGGCGGAACTCAGCAGATCCTTGACCTGTCCCATGTCGCCGCTGCTCAGAGCGCCGCCAAGTTTATCGGTGAAGTCGCGGATCTTGGCGGAGGCGTCGCTGAGTTTGCCGCGGGCCGTGCCGAGCGTGGCGCGCGCTTCGTTGATCTTGCCGGACGCCGAGTCGGCGGCGCTGATGAGATCGCCGACCGCGGCGTCGAGATCGGCCGACGTGCCGGCGAGCTGCAAGGCGGCGTCCGACACGCTGTTGGTGATGGTGGTGAGCTGTGGCTGCATGTCGTTGGCGAACGACGTGTCAAGGTCGTTGACGGACTGTTTGGCCTGCGCGGCGAGATCCTTGATGTGCTGCCGGTCCTGTCCGGCGGTGTTCCGGCCTTCGTCGACTGCGTCTGCCGCCGACGTAAGTCCCGAGGCGAGATCGTTCAATCGCGTGATGGTCGAATCAAGCTGGTCCAGCAGCGGGCGCGCCGCGTTCTGCGCGGTGCCGTCGGGCAGCTTGTTGATCAGCGTTTCCAAGGTGTTGCGCAGCGTCTGGTATTCCTTGGCCTGCGCGCTCACGGTGGCGGCCTTGTTGCGTATCGCCGTGGCGGTGTCGGCGGCCTGCCTGTCGGCGTCGGCGTACAGCTGGTCGATGCTGGCGCCCACCGCCGCGAAGCCGTCGGCGCTGGACTTGATGGCGCTGCCCAGCGTGTTTGCGCTGGCGGTGAGTGCGGAGGCGATGGCGCTCGCGGAGTCGTGGGTGCCGTCCATGTCGTTTGACACGTTGTCGGCGGCGGAGGAGGCCCCGGAAAGCAGCGACGCCGAATTGGTCATCAGGGTGCTGGCCGAGGCGAGCATGCCGTCATACGCGTCGATGGTGCCCGACAGGTCGTCGATGTCGTCGGCGATGCCGGCGACGTTCCGGTTGAATGTCGTCAGCTTGCTTTGGGCGTCGTTGGCGTCGAGCTGGTTGACGAGCCCCTCGGCCAGACTGAAGGCCACGGTGGTGATCGTCTGGGCGAAGATCTGGTTGACTTGCGCGCTGACCGTGCTGGCGCCCTGGTTGGTCACAATGGGGGCGAGGGCGTTCTTTTTGTCGTTGACGTAGTATTCGATCTTCGCGCTGGTCGCATCGTCGGTGAAGAAGGTCATCATATTGCGGCTGAAGTCCTTCGGAATGATGACCGCCGCGTAGTATTCGCCCGACTTGGTGCCCTCGATCGCCTTGTCGCTGGTGGTGAACGTCCAGTCCATCTGGTTGTTGGACCGCAGGGTGCTGATGATGGTGTCGCCGACGGTGATGTTCATCGGCATCAGATCGGAGCGGTATCCCTCGTCGTCGCTGGCCACCGCGAATTTGAGGTTGCCGGTCGCGGAGAACGGGTCCCAGGAGGCGGCCACGTTGAACCAGGTGAATACGGCGGGAATGGCGGTCAGGCCGATCACCACGATAACCGACACGATGTTGGAGACCATGCGCCTCACGTCTCCGACGAACAGTTTCCAGATCTTGCTCATGCCGCATGCCTCCTTTCATGATGATGCGCGGCCCGTTTGCGTCGTCGTTCGGCCTTTTCGTGCTCGTGCGCGTACAGGGTCCGCCGGATGTCCTCGTCGCTGAGCGCCCCCAACTGCATCTGCCGCTCGATGCGGAAACGCGTCGTCTCGATGAGCAGCAGCGCGCCGATGATAGCCAGCAGCCAGATGATCCAGCTGGCCAGCGCCGCGAGTTTCCAATCGGTGTTCAGCGCAAACACCACGCAGAAGATGGCCGGGACGATAATGCCGGCGATCAGTGCGGCGCGTTTGTACTTCGGATAGTTCTCGGTGAATCTGGCGGCCCTCGCCTCGATGACGCGACGGTATTCGTCGTGATTGGCCAGCGCCATGATCGCCTGCGCGAGCTTCGGGCCTCTGCTGGGCGTGTGGAACTCCTCGCCGACGATCATGTCGCTTTCGGCGATTTCCCTGGCGAACATGCGGTTGAGGTTGCTCAGATACGGGCGGATCACCAGACCCAGCAGGAAGGCGAGGGCGGCGAACAGCGCCAGAAACGCCACGTTCCTGATCCACAGGCCGTCGTAGAAGCCGCCCACGGTCTCGCGCATCGCGTCAATCGAATACGTGAACGGGAAGAACGGGTAGAAGCGGCGGAAGAACTCCGGCATCATCTCAATCGGGTAGAGGCCGGAGGCGCCCGGAATCTGCACGATGACCAGCAGCACGCAGATGCCTTTGCCGACGTGTTGGAAGGTGACGGCCAGGGCGAAGATGATGCTCAGATACGTCAGCGCCGACAGGACGCCGGTGAGCATGAACATCGGGGCGCTTGCGGTTTGCACGCCGAGGATCAGGTCGCCGCCGGTCGCCACCAGCGCCTGGCAGACGGCCAGCGGGGCGAGCAGCAGCCAGCGTCCCAGATACCGTTGCGTGGCGGTGAGCCCGAGGTCTTCCAGACCCTCGTCGTCGACTTCGAGTTTGAGGATCACCACCAGTGAGAAGGAACCCACCCACAGGGCGAGGTCGGTGAAAAGCGGGGCCATGCCGGATCCGTAGGAATTCAGCGGGAAGAGGGTTTGGGTGTCGAGCACCGTGGGGGAGAGCATGAATTCCGAGATCTTGTTGGCGTCGAGTTTGCCGTCCTTGCCGAGCAGTTGCTGGAGCAGGGCGGAGGTGCTGAGCGCGCTCACGTCGGTGCTGATCGTGTCGAGGCGGGTTTGCACGGTGGCGAGCGTCTGGTCGGTGCGCTGCAGGGCGTTCTTGGTGTCGGTGAGCGTCGTGTCGAGTTGGTCGAGCACGGTGTTGGTCTGGTCGATCAGCGATTGCTGGCTGCTGATGGTGGCCGACAGTGTGCCGGCGCTGCTGCCCAGCTGGATCAGCCCGTTTCCCAGCTGCGGCAGTGTGGTGGTGCTGAGTGCGCCGCGGGCCCCGGATGTGACGGCCAGTGCGTTTTGCGTGCCCGAGTTGAGGCTGTTGGCGGCTTGCGCGATGTCGGTGGTGGTGGCCGTCGCGTCGTCGTTCAGCGTGGACAGGTCGTTGAGGGCGTTGGCGGTGTCCGCGTTGTCGGCTTTGAGCTTGGCGATGAGGTCGCCGAAGGTCGGGTTGTTGAGCGCCTCCAGTTTGCTGAGCAGCGCGGCGTTGGCGTCGGTGACGGCTTTGCCGGTTTCGAGCGCGAAGCCGATGTGGTGCTGCGCTTCGACCAGACCGCCGCTGATGGCGGTGACGCCGATGTTCGCACCGGATGATGCCTGCGACAGCAGGAGGGAACCCTGGTCGAGGGTGTTGCCGAGATTCGTGGCGAAGGTGCCCAGGTCGGCGGTGGCGTTGGTGATCAGCGTGGAGCTGCTGTCGAGCGCGGTGCTGGCGTCCTTGCCCACACGTTCGGCGGTGGCGACGGATTGCCTGGCCGCGTCGATTTTGGCGGGCGCCTGGTCGATTGCGGTGTCGATCTCGCCGATGCTTGCACGCAGTTGGCTGACGTTGTCCTTGGCCTGCGTGATGTCGTCGACGATTGCCTGCTGCGCTTGCGTGGTGGTCTGCTGGCCTTGCCCGATCGCGGTGTTCAGCGTATTCGACACCACTTGTCCTACGGTGGAGACGAAGGTCGAGTTGACGGTCTGGTCGATCGTGTTGGCGCCCACGTCGGTGATCTTCGGGGCGATGGCGTTGGCTTTTTCGTTGACGTAATAGTCGATTTGCGGCCTGGTGCCGGATCCGGTGAGCATGTCAGACATGGCGCTGGAGAAGTCCTTTGGCAGCACGATCGCGGCATAGACGGTTCCTGAGCGGACTGCGTCCATGGCCTGGGTCTCGTCCATGAACCGCCAGCCGAGTTCGTCGTTCGTTGCGAGCTGGTCGACGATCTGCTTGCCGAGGTTCATGTCGCCCATAATGGCGTTGGTGGCGCCTTCGTCTTCATTGGCCACGGCCACTGCGATGGACTTGGTGTTGCCGTATGGATTCCAGAAGCCGACGATGTTCACTAGGGCGTACAGCGGCGGGATGGCGATCAGGCCGACGAGGATAACCCATGCGGCGGGGACGGTGAGCAGGCGGTGCAGGTCACGCTTGAGGATTGCCCTTATGTTATGCATGCTTGCAGCGCCCTTTCTGAATGCCATACCTTATATATTTGCAGATGTCGTCGCTGGGGGTGTGGCGGTGTGCCCATATCATTCCCAACAAAGTCAACACGTTGTCTATTTATGTGAGGTCATACGGAATGTACCACGCTTTGCTGTGAGCGGCCAGTCTGTCGCGACAACGATCGGGGGGATGTTGATTCAGGTGGCGGCGAAGCGGCCGCGTGGGTGGTTGCCGCGCGGGTGGTTGCGGGCGGTGCCTTCGCGAGGGGCGAGGGGGTGGCCGCGAAGTGGCCGCGAAGGCGCTCATGGTAGCGTGGAAGGCGACGAGGGTTGTGAGGAGCATGCTATGGGCGAGACGATTGCGATGAACGGTGTCGGGCAAAACCGCGGATCCGGTGCCGAACCACACGTGGACCGCGCTCCCGAAACGAATCTCGACGGCCGCAGACTCCCGCTGCTGGCCCGCATCTATGGCGTGCTGGTGCTGGTGGACGGCGTGGTGACGGTGGCGTTCTTCGCGCTCGCCATCGCGGCCCTGATCATGGCTGGCCTGGGCAACGACATCGCGTTCCTGAAGCAATTCGAACCGGCGACGCTCACCTTCATCTTCGCCTGCGTGGAGGCCGTCGTGCTGTTCGTCAACGCCTTGGGGCTGACGGTGTTCGGCGTGCTGATCCTGCGCAACCGGCGACGGTACGCCGCTCGCTGGGCATATGTGCTCATGGTGCCCACCATGCTTGACGGCCTGCTGCAGCTCGCGCTGGACGGCCTGACCCCGGAATTGGCCAAGCCGCTGATCCAGCTGGCGCTGCTGGTCGCCATCTCCGTCACCGCCGACCCCGGTCTGCGCGAGGAACGCCGTCTGCAACGCACGCTGAAACGCATGTCGGACCGCGATGACTACGAGGCGGCGGCGGCCAAAGGCATGGTTGGCCGGGACCTGAGCGGCAAGGGCTATGCGTCGCTCGACTTCTTCAACATCATCTGGATCTTCTTCGCCGGCTGCCTGGCCGGCTGGGTCATCGAATTCCTCTACGTGGGCATACTGACCGGAACCTGGCAGAACCGCGCGGGCATGATCTACGGGCCGCTTTCGCCGATCTACGGTTTCGGCGCGTGCCTGCTCACTATTTGCCTCAACCGCCTGTACAGGCTCAACTTCGTCGTCATCTTCTTCGCCTCCGCGGTGATCGGCGGCGCCTTCGAATGGTTGTCAAGTTGGTTCCTAGAGAAGGCCTTCGGCATCGTCTCGTGGGATTACACCGGGCAATGGCTGTCGATCGGCGGACGCACCAGCGGCAAATACATGTGCTTCTGGGGCTTGCTTGGCCTGTTGTGGCTCAAGGTGATCGAACCGCGGCTCATCACGCTGATCAACCGCATCCCCTGGCAGTGGCGGTACTCCCTGACGCTGGTGGTGTTCGCGCTGCTGTTCGTGGACGGCCTTATGACGCTGATGGCCTTCGACTGCTGGTACACGCGTTCGGCCGGCATGTCCCAGGATTCGCCGGTGATGCAGTTCTTCGCGCGGCACTACCCCAACGAGTGGATGGAGCAGCGGCTGCCTGGCATGAGCATGCA
>DBKS01000048.1:10934-12969 GCA_002298605.1 Bifidobacterium sp. UBA744
GAGCTGGGCGCGACTGGGTGCAGCTACGCCCAGCTGACGTGACTAGACGTAGCTAGGCATGGTTGAATGACTGGGTGCGTCTAGCGCCCGTACACCTCGTGGACGAACTTCTCGAGCTGCGGGATCGAGCGCTTCACCTTCTCCGTGTCGATGCAGTAGGCCATGCGGAAGTAGCCGTTCACGCCGAAACTCTCCGACGGCACCAGAATCAGGTCGTACTCCTTGGCCTTCAGACAGAACTCGGTGGCGTTGTCCTCCAATGCCTTGGGGAATATGTAGAACGTGCCGCCTGGGCGCACCACATCGAATCCCAGACCGGTCAGCGCGTCATACAGCAGGTTCATATTCGTCTCGTATACCGAAAGGTCCGCGGTTTGGCCCAGCACCTTCGCCACACCAAGCTGAATGCTGGACGGCGGGCAGTTATGGCCGGTTCCGCGGCTGATCTGGCCCATCATCGGCACCAGCAGATCCGCATCGGTGGCGTTGGGGCTGACCGCCACATAGCCGATGCGCTCGCCGGGCAGGCTCAGCGACTTCGAATAGGAGTAGCAGCTGAGCGTGTTGTCGTAGAAACGGCTCGGATAGGGCTGCTCGCCGCCGTCGAACACGATCTCGCGGTACGGTTCGTCGCTGATCAGGAAGATGTCATGGCCGTATTCGCGCTGCTTGGCGGTGAGCATATCGGCGAGTTTCTGCAGCGTGGCCGCCGAATACACCGCGCCGGACGGATTGTTCGGCGTGTTGATGAGCACCGCCGTCACGTTGGGGTTGAGCGCGGCCTCGAAGGCATCAAAGTCGATCTGCCATGCACTGGTGTCGGCGGGAACCACCGTGAGCTTCAGTCCCGCGCCGGAGGTGTACGGGCCGTATTCGGGGAAGTAGGGCGCGAAGGTGATGATCTCGTCGCCGGGCTTGGTCACCGCTCGGTATGCGTGCGCCAGCGCGCCGGCCGCGCCAGTGGTCGGGAAAATGTGATTGGCGGTGTAGCTCATGCCGAAGCGCCGGTTCAGTGATTCGGCGATCGCCTCCTTGACGCTGGGAATGCCCAGTGAAGGCGAATAGCCGTGAATGGCTACCGGGTCGCCATGCTCATAGAGGTCGACCATGGCGTCGGTGAAGGACTGCGGTGTCGGAACGGACGGGTTGCCGAGGCTGTAGTCGAACACGTTCTCGTAGCCGATGTCGCCGCCGCGGCGGGTGGCATATTCGCTGAGCTCACGGATCACGGATTTGCCTCCGAGCATCGCCTTGTATTCCTCGTTGATCATGGCTTGCCTCCTTGTGCGACTAGCGTGCTGGTATATGACACCACTTCTACCACCGGGCGTCGTCGAATCGGGCGCGGCATCGTGGGCGCAAGAAGTCCGGAAGCCAATAGAGGAAGCAATAAGAGAAGCCCGGAGGCGTGGCCTCCGGGCCGAGAGAGAAGAGAGAAAAAGGGTTCAGTTATGAGGCCTTGCCATGGCCCCGGCTTTTGAAGCCGATTACAGTAAACCGCCCATTTCTTTGAACGACAATGTGGTTTTCTGAAAAAATCCTGTGTTTGGAGACGTAGTTTCGGGAGGAGGAACGGAGTTGTCGCGTCGTTCGCGCGTCGCGATGCCGCGGATCCGGCTGCGAAGAAATCTATTTTCGATTCTTTCACGTTGTGCTGTGATTCTTTGCCAGCAGGCACTAGGTCAAACGTTTGACATTGGGGCTTGCCGTGGCACGGCGAGCTAAATTCACCGATAAAACATGAAAGAATCGAAAATAGGTCAGCCGGACGGTACCCAACCTGCGTCTTCCGGCCGCCGAACCCGTCGAAATCGCCGTCGAAACCTTGGTGGCGACGGTTGGCAGCATGCCATCCAATGGGGAAGCGGAGCCCCTAAAT
This sequence comes from Bifidobacterium sp. UBA744, assembly GCA_002298605.1. GTDB lineage: Bacteria > Actinomycetota > Actinomycetes > Actinomycetales > Bifidobacteriaceae > Bifidobacterium. Next base: position 12,814 of record DBKS01000048.1, read on the forward strand.
CGTTGGGATTCCGCCATTTATGTGCCCCACTTTCAGAGAACACTGAGGGGATCCGCGTCGGGCTCACGGCACGTATCTGCGCGAGAAGCGGGTGATCCGCCTGTTCGAAGATTCGCGGCCTTTCGGAATGACGCAGGAGGACTGGGAGCTCGCGGC
>DBKS01000005.1:0-502 GCA_002298605.1 Bifidobacterium sp. UBA744
GCGCAAAGAAGCGGGCACTACCGCCCCATGTCAATTCTGGTTTAACAGAGCCTTTTATTTACGCTGAGCTGCACCGCTAGATTGCTCCTCATTGCCGGTGGCGAACATAGGTAAGCCAATGCGACAGGGTGAGGTGATAGAAGCGTATTTCGTCACATGCTGATTCATGGTTTCGTGTCGTCGATTGTCATGACCAGTCGTTGGCGAGTTGGCCGATGGGTATGCTTTGCCGCATGTCGAGGGCGAGCTTGAATGGATGCAATACTCTCAGAACAGTGGCGAAACCGGGGTTGGGCACCTTGTCGTTCTCGAAGTCGATGCGCCATGGCCGCGAGACCTCGAGCCTTGCTGCGAGTCCCTTTGTTGCATATCGGTCAATCGGCGTCTTTGTCATTGTCAGGGGTGTGTTCGGTGTGGTCAACCGACTGCCATCCGGTGCCGTGCAGGGTGGTGCGTCCGATCGACTTTTTTCTCGAGTGCGCGCCGTTTGATGGCGAGGATC
>DBKS01000005.1:581-13689 GCA_002298605.1 Bifidobacterium sp. UBA744
CTTGATTCCGAGGCCGCATCGCCTGAGGCAAGTCAATCCGTTGATCCATGCGATGCTCCGCTCGTCGAAGATGCGGCGGTTGTTCTGATCCCGCTCGACTCCCGGCACGAGCCCGGAATCGCAGTAGAACTTCAGCGCTTCATAGTTCGTGCCGGTCAATTCGCAGGTCTGCCTCATCGTATAGGTCTGAGTGTCTGTGCGGGATGATGTCGTCGCGGTTGTCATATGCGGCCTCCTTGCGGATGATGCGCGTTGGAACGTTCTGCGGTGTCGCTGGAGAGAAGTTTGGTCTGGCCGCAGTGCTTTTGATTGCGTCTAGCGTGGCATGTTTCCGATTGCATTCACCGGTGGCTCCGGATGATACGAATCCCTGCGCTGATTCCAGGCGTCGAGGCCGATGCCGCCTGGATCCGTACTGATTTGAACGCTTCGACCGGACTGCGGTTCCATGCAGCGTTCGGAGATGAATATTCGTTGCGTCGCCAGCGCATCAACACCACTGTCATTAGTCCGGAGACCATGGGGCGATTCAAACGATATTGTCTGGCGTCACCATTACGCGGCGTTTGGCAGCGGCCGTCTATTCGCGCGGAACGATACGACGCTGGGTATATGGGGAGAGTCGGGTGCGATCAGATGATCACGCCGTCGCAATGGTCGATCTCGTGCTGGACGATCTGCGCGGTGAAGCCGGTGAACGCGGCATGGCGTTCGCGGAACCTACGGTCCATATAATCCACTTCGATGCGCTGGTAGCGCAACGTGCGGCGCTCGTCGTTGAGCGACAGGCATCCTTCGGAGGTATCGTAAGCACCATCCTGCGCGGTGATGCGCGGATTGAACATGAGTGTGATGCGGCCGCCCAGATCCTCGTCCACGAACGCGATGATGCGTTTGGGCACGCCGATCATGTTCGCGGCCATGCCCACGCAGCCGTTGCGGTGCGCGTCGAGCGTATCCTTCAGATCCTGCGCCACGGCAAGATCGGCCTCGGTGTTCCGCGCCTCCTCGGACGGTTGGCTCAGAAACGGTATCGCTGTCGTAATCGGGCGCTGCATGGCCGGCTCCTTTCCCCGTGACTTTCCGCGCGAACGCATGGCGTGCGGACGGAACATGTGTCATATCGTATAACCAGGGCGGTAAAGTGCCTGCATGACGACGAATGCGGTGATAGGGACGGGTGGTTCCTACGACGGGTACATGGCGATGGCGCTTGATCTGGCTCGAAACGGCGTTGGCTGGGCGGATCCGAATCCGCTCGTCGGCGCGGTGGTGGTGCGAGACGGCGAGATTCTCGCCACTGGCTACCATGACCGCTATCGCGGCCCGCATGCGGAACGTATGGCATTCGACTACGCCGATACCCATGGCATCGATCTGACCGGAGCCACGATCGTCGACACACTCGAACCATGCTGCCATGTCGGATCGCAACCGGCCTGCACCGATCTGATCATCGCACATGGAATCGCGCGGGTGGTGGTCGGCTCCATCGATCCCAATCCGATTGTGGCGGGCAACGGCCTGCGCATCCTCGAACAAGCGGGGACCGAGGTGGTGCGTGATGTGATGCGCGCCGAATGCGATGCCATCAACGCGCCGTTCTTCCATTACATCACCACAGGCTTGCCGTACCTTGTCGACGGACGGCGGCGAGAAGGGGAAAACCGCGCCGATTACGAGACTCGACGGCGACGCTTATACTCCACCTATGCCGCGGTGCTTGCGGAAGGCGAACCGAACGTTTCCATTGCCCGGCTGGTGGCGTGCTTTGACGGGCCGGTGCAGTCGGTTGCGCAGGGCGCGGTGACGATAGACGGGCATCGGCCGCTGTATCTTGATGCGACCGCGCTCGCAGGCAGGGACCCGTATGACTTGTTGCGCGAATTAGGCAGGCGCAAAATCGACAGCCTTATCGTTGAAGATGCGCTGTGGCTGGGACGGTTGGGAATGTTATGATCCCGTTGTGCGATTGATGGAACCATGGCTGGGTGATCCGGAACGGGTGTATGCGCTGTTCGGGAGGTTTCCCGCGGATGAGAACGGATTTGAGAATCCTGCGGCGGGCATGAGCAAGGCAGCTTTCGCCGATTATGTGCGGGGTCTGAAAAACGAGGCCGCCGGCATCGGTCTCAAGCCCGGATGGGTATCCGCCACCAAATACATCCTCATGAACGATCGAGGCGATTATGTCGGCATCTTCAATTTGCGGCACAGGCTCAACGACGCATTGCAGGAAGGCGCGGGGCACATCGGATACGGCATTGCCCCGGAATGGCGTGGCCGCGGATACGCCACCGAAGGATTGCGGCTAGCGCTCATCAAGGCACGCGACGAATTCGGCATCACGGAGGCGTATCTGTCGGTGCATAAGAGCAATCCCGCGTCCTTGGCCGTTCAGCGCCACTTCGGCGCCCGCATCGACCATGAGCCGGACGCCGAGTATTTCACGCGCATCGACACCACGGCCATTGCCTAAACGTGGTGCATAAAACGTTCGGTGCCCGGATCGAGTGGCATGACGATGCGGCCGCCGGATCCCCGTTCACGAACGCGACGATGCGCTTGCGTTCGTCGGTCAGCTGTTCTTCATGACGATGTTATCGATGACGTCGGCCACCTCCTCGCAGGCGTCGAGGCACTCCTCGAGCTGCGAGTACACCTCGTGCCAGGCGAACACCTGCATCGGATCGTCGCAGGTGGTGTGCAGCGTGCGCATGGCTTCGACGAACAGCGCATCGGCCTCCTGCTCGATGTGGTTGATGTCAAACACGAGATTGCGCAGTTTCTTCTGCTTTTTGAACTGCCGCATCAGGGCCACGAGCTCCGCCATGGTCGTGCAGGATTTTCCCAGCAGGTCAACCATGCCGAGCGCTTCGGGACGCATCCCAAGGACGTTGTCGTAATACATCCGGTGCAGCACGCCTTCGATTTCATCGGTTACGTCGTCGAGGCGAGCGCTCAGCTCGGCGACGTCCTCCCGGTCGATGGGCGTGATGAACGCGGTGACCAGGGCGTCCACCAAACCGTGGCGCACGTCGTCGGCGGCCTGCTCGATCCCGTGCATGCGGGTGATCTGTTCCCTGAGCTCCTCGGGCTTGAAATCATGCATCAGGTCGTTGAGCATGGTGGCGGCCTTGAGGGCGTATTGGGCGCTTTGGTCGAAGGAATCAAAGTAAAAAGAGTCCTTGATTTTTGCCATCGGGGGATTGTTTCCTTTCGCTAGAACACCAGAATGAAGAGTTTGGCCATGGCAAAACTGATCAGGCCGCAGCCGGGGAATGTGAACACCCAGGTGAGCATCATGTCTTTGACGACGCCGAAATTGATGGCCGACAGGCGCTTGACGGCGCCGACGCCCATAATCGCGCTGGTTTTGGTGTGCGTGGTGGACACGGGGATGCCGAGCATCGTCATGAGCATAAGGCAGACGGCGCTTGAAAGATCGGCGGAGAACCCCTGGTATTTCTCGAGCTTGACCATGTCCTGGCCCACGGATTTGATGATGCGCTCGCCGCCCACGCTGGTGCCCAAGCCCATGATGACGCTGCACAGCAGCATCAGCCATACCGGGATCACCACGCCGGACGCCCCGGTCTGTCCGCTGCAGAACGCCATGCCGAGGAACAGCACGCCGATGAATTTCTGCCCGTCCTGAGCGCCGTGCATGAAGCTCATGGCCGCGGCGCCTGCGATCTGCGCGTATCGGAAGAAGCCGTTGGCCCGGCGGCGGTCGAGTCCGGCGCACAGGAGCGTGACGATGTTGCAGACCAGCCATCCGATGACGAAGCCGAACAGCAGGCTGGCGACCAGGCCGTAGATCACTTTGACCCATTCGTTCATGTTGATGCCGGCCACGCCGTTTTGGATCGCGATCGCCGCGCCCGACAATCCGGCGATGAGGCTGTGGCTTTCGGAGGTGGGAATGCCGAATCGCGCCGCGACGACGCTGTAGATCACGATGGAGAACAGGGCCGCGCACAGCGCGATCAGTGCGGATTGGCTGTCCGCGCCGAAATCGACCATATTGGAGATCGTCGATGCGACCGACGCGTTGATCTGCGTCATGATCAGCACGCCGAGGAAATTGAATACGGCCGCCATGATCACCGCGGAACGCACCTTCATGCACCGGGTCGTCACGCAGGTGGCGATGGCGTTGGGGGCGTCGGTCCAGCCGTTGACGAAAATCACGCCAAGGGTCAGCGCCGTGGTCAGCATCAGTGCCGGGCTTGCAAGCATTTGCTGAATGAAATGCGTCATCGTCACGTCCAAGGCGTCGTCTCACACTCCTCGTTCCTCATCGTTGAACACCTAGAGTTTACCTGACGTTCACCGAAGAAACTACGTAGTTATCGGAGGAGATGGCGAGTGTCGCGAAATTGATGCCGGTTTCGGGCGGTATCGATGGGATGGTGGAGAGGGGGAGAAGAGAGAGGAGGCCCGATCGCGGTTAGCGCATGATCGCGTCACGTCCGCGCCGCAGCGCCAGCAGTGTGCGATACGCTCCGGAACGAACCGGTCCGATGCCGTCGATCATGGGATCGGCCGACGACATAGGACGGGTCGCTCCCATCGAGGGGATGATGGGCAACGCCTCGCGGTCCTCCAGCTCTCGGCCGCCGCGGAAACGGTCGAGGTTCACGGCTTCCGACGTGGCGCAGATCTTGTCGCTGAGCGACACCAGCCAGCCCTCGGGATATTTCGGCGGCACATTGGTGAGCGGATACATGTGATTGGTCAGGGAGTCGGCCACCACGTCATTGACAATGGCCTCTCCGAAGTCGCGCATGGCGTTCAGGCAGGCGATGCGTCCGTGGGTGAACCCGTGCAGGCGATGCCATTCCGCATTGTCATGCCAGTCATAGAGAAAGTAGTCATGCAACAGGGCGGAGACGACGAGATCGCGCATATCCACTCTGTGGTCGAGATTGAAGCGGTTCACCAGACGCACGGCCCGCTGCGCCACCGCCATGGAATGCTCGAAGGTGGTGGTGGTGCCATGCTGGACATATCGCTTTTCGGATTGCATGCCATCGGACTCGATGATGTCCTCGCCATATTCCAATACCGTGAGACCCGCATCCGAAGCCGAGTCGATGTCAAAATCCACGTTCGTGATCAAGGGTGCGTCCAATCCTGCTCCTCGCCATGCCTTCCAACCATCGCCCAGCATAGCCAATGTGCTCGTCAACATTCCCGGGAGTCCCCGTGCACACCGACGCAATCGCCCGTTGTACGCGCCCCTCCGTCTGCCGGTCAGTGGTCCGCCAGGGCATTGGAAACGGACTAAGCTGTTATCGGTGTGGTATACATTCCGCGCTTCATGAAAGGGGTGGCCCTATGGCCAATGGAAAATCGATGACGGTGGGCGAGATGCTGGCCATGTTCCTCGCTCCTCAGACGCCAATTCGCATGGATGCCTTTGACGGGTCGTATTTCGGCTCACCGTCCGCCGACCTGCATCTTCGCATCACCAGTCCGAACTGCATCTACCAATTGGCGGCCCATCCCAACGAGATCGGCGCCGTGCGGGCATATGTGCTGGGCGATTTGGACGTGGATGGCATCAGCTATGCCAATCCGTATCCCGTGCTGCGTGGGTTGCTGGACCTCGCCTCATACGTGCGCAGGCCGTCGCCGTCCGAGCTGGCGCGCTTGGCCGCCGCCGTGCTCAGCCATGGATTCCACAGGCCGCCGGTGCCGCAAACCGAAGGGCCCAGCAAGTTTGCGCGCATGAAGCGCGGGCTCATGCCGCATACGGAGAAGGCCGATTCGGAGACGGTGAGCTTCCATTACGACATGTCGAACGAGTTCTACGCCGATTTTCTCGGGCCCTCCATGACCTACACCTGCGCGGTGTTCGACGATGAGGCCATGAGCCTCGAGGACGCACAAGCGAACAAGCTGCGCCTGATTCTCGACAAGCTGGGGCTTCAGCCGGGGCAGCGGCTGCTGGACATCGGCTGCGGCTGGGGCTCCATGGTGATTGCCGCCGCCCGCCGCGGCATCAAGGCGCTTGGCGTGACCCTGTCTCGCGAACAGGCGGATTGGGCCAACGAATGGATCGCCCGCGAGGGCCTGCAGGACTTGGCCGAGGTGCGCGTGCAGGATTATCGCGAGGTGCCGGAACGCGACTTCGACGGCATCTGCTCGATCGGCATGATGGAGCATGTGGGCGTCAAGAACTACCAAAGTTATTTCGAGGAGATGTTCAAGCTGCTCAAGCCCATGGGCAGGCTGCTGAACCACCAGATCACCATCAGCCACGACAAACCGGATGGCAGGCCCGGCCAGGACGAATTCCTCGACCGGTACATCTTCCCGGACGGTGATCTGGGAGCCCCAGGCTTCATCGAAAGCTGCATCCATGACGCGGGCTTCAACCTGGTGCATCAGGAGAATCTGCGCCAGCATTACGCGCTGACCCTGCATCATTGGTGCGAGAATCTCGAGGCGAATTGGGATGACGCGGTCCGGCAGGTTGGATTCGAACGGGCCAAGGTGTGGGGGCTGTACATGGCCGCCTGCGCCCTCAACTTCGAGATCGACGGCATCCAGATCCATCAGTTCCTGGCCGTCAAGCCCGATCGTGTGGGGCATCCGGATGGCAAATGGTATCCGCTGCGTCCATGGTGGCGGGCCTGAACGATACGCCCCGGTCTGGTGCGCCACGGCCGTGATCCGTTCGGCGGCTGGCTGATGATGCCGCCGAACGGGATCGCTCGGCCATCAGCCGCGAGCGGTGGCGAGCGACTGGAGGTCGCCGAAGACCGGGGTGGCCAGTCCGAAGCCGCCGGCCACCGCCAGGCACTGCCCGGTGGTGAACGCGGCGCCGTCCGACAGGAAGTACACCACGGCGGCGGCGATTTCCTCCGGGGCGGCCATGCGCTTGATCGGCGTGGACTTGAGGAACATGGTGCGGAAGGTGTCGTTCAGGGCGTTCTGCACGGCGTCCGTGGCGGTCATGCCGGGTAGGACGGCGTTGCAGCGGATGTTCTTGCGCGCCACCTGCACGGCGATGTCCTTCGTGAGATGTTCGATCGCGGCCTTGGAGGTGCCGTAGGCGATCTGCGAGATGTCCGGCACCTCGCCGCCGATGGAGGAGATGTTCACAATCGAGCCGCCTTCTTCGGGCATCGCCTTGATGGCGGCCTGCGAGGTGATGAACACGGACTTGAGGTTGACGGTGAGGGTGTTGATGAAGGTGTCGACGTCGGTGTGCTCGATGTCCAGATCCTTGCGGGGGTCCGACGTGCCGAAGTTGTTGACCAGTCCGTCCACACGCCCTTCGGCGGCCTTCACCGCGTCGATCATCTCGGTGTAGGTTTCGTCCTTGGTCGCGTCGTTGTACACGGTTTTCACCAGTCCGCCGTTGGCCTTGACGGTTTCGTCCGCGTTGACCTCCTCGGCGCGGGCGGCGGCGCGTTCCATGTTGCGGGCGCCCAGATACACGGTCGCGCCCTCCTTGGCTGCGGCGGTGACGATGGCGAGTCCGATGCCGCGGGTTGCGGCGGTGACGACGACGACTTTGTTGGCGAGTTTTCCGGACATATTGCTCCTTGAACGCTGTGGATAGGGTAACTCCAGTCTACGGTCGGATGGAAACAAGCCCGGGCAAAACGCCGGAAATCGCGTCCGACACATACCCGGGCCATCATTGATCCGACGGAAAATCGATCACAAGATAAGGAGCAGGGATGTCCGCGTCCGCACCATCCGACAAATATGCGCTCGAAATCATTGAGCCACAGGAGAGAAAATCCTCCAATTGGGACATGTTCGCCACATGGGTGGCCGCCAATGCCAATAACGGCACCTGGTTCATCGGCGGCGTGATCGCCGCGTGCGGTTTCGGCGGCGCGCTCGGTCACCTCACCTGGTCGTCGATCGTTGCCTATCTGACGCTGGCCGGCATCGGCTACATCGGCTACAAGGTCGGCGCCACCACGATGGGTGCGGCGCGCGCGTCCTTCGGCATTCGCGGCAGCTACGTGCCCAGTGTGATGAACATGGTGATGTATGTCGGCTGGACGGCCGTGAACACGTTCATCGCCGCCACGTCGGTGTCGATTCTGCTCAACGAGATGCTTGGCTGGCCGGTATGGGGCGAACCGGGCGGCGAAAAGGGCATCATCGTGGGCATCGTGGTGATGAGCCTGCTGCATCTGGCATCCGTTTCCACCGGCGCCAATTCGGTGCGCATCATCGAACGCGTCGGCGTGGTGCTGGTGTTCGTCTTTGCGATCTGGGAGACCGTCGCGGTGTTCCAACAGGTGAGTTTCGACCAGATTCTCAGCTGGACGCCGCCGGCCGGCGACCAGATGGCCTCCGGTGTCGCGGTGGACAAACTCGCCGCCTTCAACCTCGGTTGGGTGACCTGCGCCGCCGACTTCACCCGCTTCTCCAAGAAACCGTCCGGGTCTCATATCGTGCCGTTCGTGGGCGCGTTCATCGGCGTATGCTGGTTCGCGTTGGTGGGTCTGGTCGCCACGATCTCCATCGCCATCACCTCCGGCGCCTATGATGCCAACAATTCCGACCCGTCCACCATAGCCAGCAAGCTCGGCCTGGGTGCGCTGGCGCTGATCGTGGTGATTCTGACCTCCATGACGGCCAATGCCGTGAATCTGATGGCGGCCGGTTCGTCGCTGACCAATATCGCCACCAAGCTCAAGCTCACCCCCGCGCTGTGGATCGTGACCCTGATCGCCTGCCTGGTCACCTTTATCCCGCTGATCATCGGCAGCTTCCTCGATTCGTTCACGCTGTTCCTCGATTACATCGGATGCGCGCTTGGCCCGGTGACCGCCATCATGCTCACCGACTTCTTCATCCGCAACCACGGCGACTATTCACGCAAGGACCTCACCGCGGAAGGCGGCCGGTTCTGGTACGCGTCCGGCATCAATTGGGTGGCCCTGGGCTGCTGGCTGTTGGGCGTCGTGCTGTACATACTGCTTGGCAAGGTGCCGTTCCTCACCGCCACCGTGGGCGCCACCTTCCCGAACATGATCATCGTGGCGCTGGTCTATTGGCTGCTGATGACCTGTGTTGTGGACAGGCGCGCGGCGACGAGCGGGGAGGCGTGACGAAACCATGCTGATCACCAGCGTCAACGTAGACAACAAGGGCGAACTCAAGGACGTGCGGATTGCCGACGGCAAGTTCGAGCGGTTCGCGCCCGCCGGCACGCTGAAGCCCGAGGCGGGCGAGGAGACGATCAACGGTGCCGGCAGGCTGCTGCTGCCGCCGTTCGTCGATCCTCATATCCATCTGGATTCCACCGGTACGGCCGGCCAGCCCGAATGGAACGAAACCGGCACGCTGTTCGACGGCATTCGCATCTGGGGCGAGCGCAAGAAGACCCTGAGCATTGAGGATGTCAAGGAGCGTGCCCGTGCCACCATCCGCCGCCAGGTGGAGCAGGGCATCCAGCATATCCGTACGCATGCGGACGTCACCGATCCGACACTGACCGGCCTGCACGCCCTGATCGAACTGCGCGACGAGCTGAAGGATGTCGTGGACCTGCAGGTGGTGGCCTTCCCCCAGGACGGCATCCTTTCGTTTCCCCATGGCAAGGAGCTTATGGAGCAGGCCGTCAGGGACGGCGCCGATGTGGTGGGCGGCATCCCGCATTTCGAGTTCACGCGGCAGTACGGCGTGGAATCGGTGCATTTCCTGATGGATCTGGCCGAGCGGTATGACCGTCTGGTGGACGTGCACTGCGATGAGATCGACGACCCGCAGTCGCGCAATCTCGAGGTATTGGCCACCCTGGCCCTCGAAAAGGGCATGGGGGACCGCGTCACCGCGTCGCATACCACCGCGATGGGTTCCTACAATGACGCCTACGCCTACAAGCTCATGCGCCTGTTGAAGATGTCGGGCATCAATTTCGTGTCGAATCCGCTGGTCAATGTGCATCTTGGCGGACGCTTCGACACGTACCCGAAGCGCCGAGGCGTGACCCGTATCCATGAGCTGGCGGCGAACGGCATCAATGTGGCGCTTGGCGAGGATGATGTGCGCGACCCGTGGAATCCGCTGGGCGACGGCAATATGCTCGACGTGCTCATGATGGGCGTATACATCGAGCACATGATGGGGTACGGTCAATTGCAGGATTCGTTCCGGTTCATCACCTACAACGGTGCGCGCACGCTGCACATCGCCGACCGCTATGGTCTCGAGACCGGCAAGCCGGGCAACTGCATTCTGCTGGACGCGCCCGATTTCTACACCGCGCTCAATCAGCATGCACCCGTGCTGGCGAATATCCGAGCCGGGCGAGTATTGTGCTCGCGGCCTTCGGCGCATGCCGACATGACTGGCGACGGCGGCCTGCTGAGTCCGGGAGGCCGGGCGGCGTAGCGCAGTCGCGAACAATGCCTCTTGCGCATGTTGCATGATGTTGCATGGCCCGTCGCGTTCCCTGGCGCGTCGGGCTGTTGCGTTTGGGGGGTCGACTGCTATATTGGCGCTCGGCGTTCCGCCCGAGCCGCGCAGGTCCGGGGACGCCCGATTGCCATAGACAGTGCGCGGCGTTCCGCATGTGATGCACAGCGGAAACGAGGATCACAGGGGTGAAACCATGTCTGCGTCCACATCCATCCAATCAACATTGCGTCGTTCTCTTCGGTGGGGGACCGCCGATATCGCGGTCGGTGCCGCTCTGGGCGTCGCCTGCGGTGTCATTCAGTGGGGATTCAATTTCGTGTCCGGCCCGTTGTTCGCGGTGGTCGGCGCGATTCTGCCGGGACTGTCCAGCGTATTTCACGCGATTTGGTATTTTTCCGGAACGCTGGGCATTGTGGTGATTCGCAAGCCCGGGGCGGCCGTCTTCGTCAACATCGTCGGTGTCGCCGTGCAGATGCTGCTCGGCAACCAGTTCTCCTTCGGCTTCGTGTTCTTCTCGGCGGCCCTGCAGGGGATTTTTGCCGAATTGCCGTTTGCCTTGGCTCGCTACCGCAAGTACAGCCTGCCGCTCAGCATGGCCGCCGGCGCCGCCACCGCCGTTGAATACGGTTTCTATCTGCTGCTGTTCCGCTATCAGGGTGTGTCACTGTTCTCCCCGCGCGGCATCGTTCATATGACCTGTGAGATCATCGGCGGCGTGCTCGTCGCCGGGGTGTTCGCCTGGTATCTGTTCCGGGCCATCGCCGCCACGGGCGCGTTGGATCGCTTCGCATCCGGACGGTCGGTGCGCGCGGTCGTCGATTGACGGTCTGAAACCCTCGTCCTGAAAAGGCTCCGCTTCGCTGCGTACCGCATGCGAACCGGAGCCTTTGCCGTGTGCCCCCGCACAGGCTTGAACTGTGGACCGACGGATTATGAGTCCGCTGCTCTAACCGACTGAGCTACAGGGGCGCGACGTCCCAGTATTCCACGGGGCAAGGATTTTTCCGTTGGTTTCGAGGACACGGTGGTACAGTACGCCAAGAGCTGTCTCAAAGACGAGTTCCTTGGGGTTGCGGAAATCGTGGTGACGTGTGGAATGCGAGGAGCGTGCATGGATAGGAAAAGCATCGAAACAGGTCTGTCCGACAAGCAGCTGTCGGCGGTGGCCGATCTGGCCAAAACCAATGTGTATGCCAGGCAATCCAAATGGAAGACCTTCAGGGAGCTGCCCAACAAGGACAAGCTCCCCTTCTTCGTCCAGCATTTTCTGGTTGGAACCGTGGCGGTTGTGGCCGCTGTCGCCTTGGTGATCGGTCTGATCGTTTTCTATGCCACGCGTGCGCCGTCAACGAAGCTGTATGTGGCGTCCTTCGGGTTGTCGGATTACAGCCGGCAGCTGCAGGATCTGCAGAATGATTTCGCGGCGCAATACCCACAGGAGGATTCGCGCGTTTTCTCCATTGACTCGAATTTCGTCATTTCGACTTCGTCGTCCGGGGCGTCCCCGTCGGAGTCGGCGTCCGCCGATGCGTCCTCGTCGTCGCAGGCTGGTACGGGGCAGTCCGCGTTGCTCGGGGGATCGTGCCTTGACGACTCGGCCAAGCTCGCCGCAATGATGGCGTCGGGCGAGATCAACGTGCTGGTCGGCACCAAGCCGCTGATGCGCGAATTGGCGCAGCGAAACAGCATCAACGATCCGACGGCCGTGCTGGATTCCGCGAAGCTCGCCGAACTCGGCGACGCGGTGGTGTATCAGGATGATCTCGTGGAAGGCGCCGACCATACCCCGATCGGTCTGAATCTGTCGAAATCCGACGTTTGGAAGGCCAAGGGGCTGCCGGATAATGCGGTGCTCGGATTCGGCAACGTCACCAAAGGCACCGAATGGCCCCTCAATTTTGTGAACTATCTGTTTAAGTAGTTGGAATCCTCTTCGCGCATATACTGGCGACCCGGGTGGATCCGGGCCGCCAGCGCTTAGATCTTGTGCTTGCACTACTGGTCTTTACGGCAGAACAGATCAAGAAATATCTTGGTGTCGCGAATAATAAAACCAATAAAATTAACAATAATAATGGCTGCCAGAAGAACGAGATTTGCAGTGTAGTTGTTATACAGACAGATAACTGCTATCAATGCGGCCAGTAATATTTCGAGAATCACAATACAATCAAGCTGCGCTCGCCGGCCGACATCAGGACGATGACGATTGGCAGTCGGTGTTGCAACGCAGCCGTGAATCTTCGCACGCCATGCACGATATTGCCGCGGCGTTGCGTTCTTCTGGGCAATCGACGAGTGAGTCACTTGATCTTACCTCGCTGGTTGATCGGCAGAGGCAGGAATTGAGCGAGGCTGGATTTCAGGGCATGGCGTGAGTTTCTTGTGGTGCAAAGCAGGTCAGCATCACATGCCGAATCAGTGTACCTTGACGGTGATCTAGGTGAAGAAATGCGACTGCTGTTGCTGGAATTGGCGGCCAATATTCGTAAATACGCTGATTCAAGTGAGCTCTATCGTCTGTATATACGAGTCGAACCGATGTCTGTGGAAGTTAGTCAATCGAATCGGGTACGAGAACAAATTGCAGCGTATAACGCTGCGAAGAACTCATCAAAGAATATGGATAACGGTAATGAGCATTCAGTATCTGGCATAGGAATGAGTGGTCATATAGCGAGAATTCGCGATCTTGGTGGCGAAG
>DBKS01000059.1:0-12875 GCA_002298605.1 Bifidobacterium sp. UBA744
GACTCCCGTCATCCGCTCCACTTGTGTTACGCCATTGACCCATGGATCCTGTCGGGAAAGCGACAGATTCCATGGGTCAATGTGTTTGTTGAGGACTGGGCGATCAGTTTTGGGGAGGAAGTTCTCCCTTGATGGCCCAATCGGGGAAGCGCTGCTCGGTGTCCATCGCCATGAGCTCGCTGACGGTGACGAATTCGTAGCCCTGCGCCTTCAGGTCATCAATAATGCCGGGCAGCGCGTCGACATCCTGCTGGCGATTGCCGCCACCGGTATGCATCAGCACGATCGCGCCGCTATAGGCGTGGCTCATCACCGCGTCGTGAATGGCCTGCGCGCCGGGAAGCTTCCAGTCAAGCGTATCGATATCCCATAGCACGTTGGTGGAGATCAGGTCGCCTGCGCGGTCCCAATCCTGATTGGTGAAGGCTCCGTAGGGGGAGCGGAACATGCGGGAGTTGGAACCCGCCTTGGCGTTGTTGTCGAAACTGGATTGCAGCTCGGCACGCAGGGCTTCCGTGCTCATCTTGGGCATATTCGGGTGGGTGTTGGAATGGTTGCCCACCTGATGGCCCTCGTCGATCATGCGCTGCACCACATTGGGCATTTCGGCGGCTTGCACGCCGATGTTGAAGAAGGTGACGTGTATGCCTTTCTCCTTGAAAATGTCAAGCATCGGTTCGGTGTATTGGCTTGGCCCGTCGTCGAAGGTCAGGGCGATGACCTTCTTGTCGGATGGCACCTTGGGCGTGAGGGCGGTGGTCTGCTCGTCGACCGGCTGCTTGGTGACGCCCTTGTCCACGACTTCGCCGGAACGCTTTCCCACCCACGTCTCCTTGGTGCCGTCGGTGCCGGGCAGATGGAGCTGAATGGTGCCTCCGGTGACGATATTGGTGTCCTTTTTGCCGTGGGGGACGGTCTCGGTTTTCACGTCGTGGTCTTCGGTGGCGTCGCCGCCGTTGGTGAGCGTGATCTGGTCCTGCTCCTTGAGATGCGTGGATGTCAGCTCGTTGGTGGGAACTTCGCTGCCGTTGAGTTCCACCTTGACCGGGTCGCCGCCCTGGACATCGATGACTTTGCCGGTGAGCGAGATCAATTTGCCCGGGTTCTTGCCGAAGTAGGCGTTGTCGCTGAGGATTTTCCCGAGGCTGTCGCCCGCACGGACGGTGGTGACCTTGCTGTCGATGAACACGGGGTATGAGCGCAGATTGTTGTACCAGTACCAGCCGGCGCCGTATCCGCCGGCACCCAGTGCCAGCAGCGCGGCCAGTACTGCCGCCACGATTGTGCCGATGCGCTTTCCCCCGGGGAATCGGCTATGCTGCGAGCCGTAGGCGCTGCCGTTGAAGTTCAGTTCCGGAATGTCCTGGTCGGATACGTTCGCGAGCTGATCGTTCATGGCTTCGTCGTTCTGTGCGTCATCGCGGTTCTCCATGCTGAATCCCTTTCCTTCCACTGGGTTTTATTCTATGGCTTTCCCGTGCGTCGCGGAGCATGGTGCGCGGTCGTTTTGCGGCCGTTTGCCTCTATGTGGGTGGCGGAGGTCTGGACGGGTGGCTCCAAGCCCGGCCATGATGTCGGTTTATGCCGCCCGGGCCGGCGGTTTAGGGCGTGGAGTAGTCTGTGGAGCGGCGAAAAATCGGCGCATACTTCATCGGCGGAGGTCAAATATGCCAGGAATCGTGTTAATCGGCGCACAATGGGGCGATGAAGGCAAAGGCAAGGCCACGGATCTCATCGGCACCAAAGTGGATTATGTGGCCCGTTTCAACGGCGGCAACAATGCCGGTCATACGGTGGTCGTCGGCAACGAGTCCTACGCGCTGCATCTGCTGCCTTCCGGCATCATCTCCCCGAATGTGACCCCGGTGATCGGCAATGGCGTGGTGGTGGACGTCGAGGTGCTCTTTGAGGAGATCGACGGATTGCAGGCCCGCGGTGTGGACTGCTCGCGCCTGAAGGTGAGTGAAGCCGCGCATATCATCGCACCGTATCACCGCGTGATCGACAAGGTCACCGAACGCTTCCTCGGCAAGCATAAGATCGGCACCACCGGTCGCGGCATCGGCCCGGCCTATGCGGACAAGATCAATCGCGTGGGCATTCGCGTGCATGATTTGTTCAACGCCGACCATCTGCACGACAAGGTGGAGGCGAGCCTGCATCAGAAGAACCAGATGCTGGTCAAGTTGTACAATCGTCGCCCGGTCGATGTGGACGCCACCACCGAAGAACTGCTGAAGCTCGGCGAGCGTCTCAAGCCGTATGTGGCCAACACCGGCCTGCTGCTCAACCAGGCGCTTGACGAAGGCAAGACGGTGCTGTTCGAAGGCGGCCAGGCCACGATGCTTGATGTGGACCATGGCACCTATCCGTTCGTCACGTCCTCCAATCCGACTGCTGGCGGCGCGTGCACCGGCACCGGCGTCGGGCCGACCAAGATCAGCCGTGTGATTGGCGTGGCCAAGGCTTATGTGACCCGTGTTGGCGAGGGCCCGTTCCCCACCGAGCAGTTTGGTGAGCGTGGGGACTGGCTGCGCGCCCAGGGTCATGAATATGGCGTGACGACTGGCCGCCCGCGTCGTTGCGGATGGTTCGACGCGGTGGTGACGCGCTATGCCAGCCAAGTCAACGGTCTGACCGACCTGGTGCTCACCAAGCTCGATGTGCTGACCGGTTTGAAGGAGATCCCGGTTTGCGTGGCGTATGAGGTCGCCAACGCCGATGGCACGGTGACCCGCTACGACGACATGCCCACCGACCAGGCCGCGTTCGCCGCCGCCAAGCCGGTGTATGAGACCATGCCGGGCTGGGACGAGGATATTTCGCAGGTCCATTCCTTCGAGGAGCTGCCGGCCACTTGCCAGGCGTATGTGAAGCGTCTTGAGGAGATCAGCAATTGCCGTATTTCCGCGATTGGCACTGGTCCGCAGCGTGACCACATCATTCAGATCCATTCTCTGATCGACTGATCAGCGTTTTCGCTTCGTATTGGAGGATGCCAATGTCTCGTTCCGCTCACGATCCCCTCGACCCGGAAACCGTCACGCAGACCGCCATTACGCAGGTGGGTTCGCAACCGGGTGGGGTGCACGGAACCCGTTCCGTTTCGCCGTTGGAAGACTGGCTGCTGTATGTGGTGGTGTTTGTCGGCGGCTGCTTCGGCACGGCTTTGAGGTATGGCATGAGTCTGCTGATCCCCCGGCCGCTTGCCGATGCGGGCTTTTTTTCCGCTTTCCATACCGCGACGTTCGCTGCGAATATGATCGCCTGCTGTGTGTACGCGTGGTTGTCGATGATGATGAGTCAGTCTTCGTGGCTGACGCAGCGCACTCGTAGCGTTGTGAGCCATGGCGTTGGCATGGGCATGTGCGGGGGGTTCTCCACGCTGAGCGCCTTGGTGATTGAGGATCTCATGAGTTTCAACGGCGGCGATCTGGCCGGCGTGGTGTTCTACGAGGTGATGAGCTTCGCCTGCGGATTGTTGGCGGCATTTGCCGGATCGAGCCTTGCCGTGCGTATGACCGCCCGTCGCCGGGCCCGTGAAGTCGATGAGACGGTGAATCGGCAAACCACCGTCGAAGAGGCCGATGCGGCCGCCGATGCGTTTTTGGCCGCCCATCCCGCCGAACCGGTGGTGAAGGAGCATGCCGTCACCGACCCTCGGACGGTGCTCGCAGGTCCCGACGCCGGTGATGATACGGTTCCGGACGTGGCCGCCGCATCGGTGCCGTCGCTGGTCTTTCCATCGACTGATGCGGATCCCGTCGTTGAACGGGGGGCCCTGGCCGGTGATCAGGAGATGCTGACTGTTGAGATTCCCGCGGTTGAGATGCGGTCCGTTGCGGCGGGGACAGCTCCGGCTGAGGCCGAACCGGCTTCGGCTGAGAGCGGGACGGAGCCGGAACAGCCGGACCCACTGGAGGAATCGACTCCGGATCAGCCGGGGGACGGTCCGACTCCGGTGCAGGTTCCCCAGGTGGTGGAAAGCGATGGTGACGCCCCGAGTTTCGGACGCATCATCGACGTGGCGAATCAGAACTCGGGTACCGGCGAAGGGTCTGTGGCATGACGTTCCTGTTGATCTGTCTGTGCGGCGGTTTGGGCGCCGTGGCTCGTTTTATCCTCAATACGTCGATTCAGCGCTGGTGGAAGCGGCTGTTCCCCCTATCCACGTTTGTGATCAATGTGATCGCCACGTTCTGCGCTGGTGTCGCTGCCGGCGCGCATGTGGGCATGGCCGTGCCAAACGCCACCTATATGCTGTTCGTAACCGGTTTTCTCGGTGGATTCTCCACGTTCTCAACGGCGATCAACGAGATTGCCTCATTGGCCCGCAACGAGCATTTCGGCATGGCCGGATTGTATTTGGCGGCGACCATGCTGGTGCCGCTTGGGTGCGTGAGTATGGGATGGATCGTCGGGACGTCTTTCGGTGCTTGATCGGCGCGGCATACGCCCGCGTGAGGTGTCATCCGCTTGCTATGTGGCCCATGGAGTCGAAAATACGCCGTCTGCGGCACAATAAGGGTTATGGCATCCAAAGGAAAACCGTCGCCGCGTTCCGCCGTGCGACCGCTGAGTGATGAGCGGGTGGCTGAACTTGCCCGTCGGCATCGGCTCGTAGATCCAACACGGTATTATCCGACCGGTCCGCGCAGGCCGAACACCGCCGAGATCAACGCGCAGAATCCCAAGGCGACCGCCCGTCTGCTGGAAGGCGTGTCGCTTGTGTTCCGTAATCGGTGCAAAGTCAAGGCCTGGGGCTTGGAGAATGTGCCGGAGGCCGGCCCGTTCATCACCGCCGCGTCGCATGTAACCATGTTCGACGTGTTCGTGCCGATGATGAGCCTGTTCCACATGGGTCGCAGACCGCGGTATATGGCCAAGGCGGAGATGGCTTCCTGGCCGGTGATCGGCAAATGGTTCCAGTTGGTGGGCATGCAGCCGGTCGAGCGTCATTCCGGCAAGGCGAAGCAGATCGAAGAGACTTCGGTGAATATTCTCACCTCAGGCCGTCCGCTGACGGTTTGGCCCGAGGGCACGGTGACCCGCGATCCGCAAAAATGGGTGATGAGCATCAAGGAGGGCGTGGGATATATCGCGCTCGAATCGTCCCGCAGACTTGGCGCTGAAGTGCCGCTGTTCTGCGCGTCGACGTGGGGCGCGGCCTCGATTAATCAATGGTGGCCCTGGCCGCGTAAAAACGTGGTGATGTGCTATGACGAACAGTTGCACTACGGTGATTTGTTGGCTGATATGGGTTCCTGGGGCGACGAGCCCCCCGCCGATGCGGTGAACGAGCTGACGGATCGCGTGTTCAAGCGGCTCAATGTGCTGCTTGAGGAGATTCGCGGCGAATCATTCCCGGCCGGCGGCTACTGGGATTATCGCAGCATGAGCCGCAAACCCATTGACATTCATCGCCAAGGCAGTGAGGAGTGATACGGTATGGCCAATGTAACGGTTCTTGGAGCGGGTGCGTGGGGCACCACCTTCGGTCAGGTCTGCGCGGATGCGGGCAACCAGGTGACGATGTGGGCCATCGAGCCCGAGATTGTGGAGGGCATCCGCGACCGGCACTGCAATGAGGTACGTCTGCCGTCCGTGCCACGCCTGCCCGATGCCATGACGGCCACCGGTGACCGCGCCGCAGCGGTTCGCGATGCCGAGATCATCGTGGTCGCGATAGCCGCCCAGGCAGCTCGCAAGGCGTTGGAGTCGTTCCGCGACCTGATCCCGTCGACCGCGATTGTCGTCAGCTTGATGAAGGGCATTGAGCGTGGCACCAACAAGCGCATGGATGAGGTGGTGCGCGAGGCGCTCGGCCTGCCGGAGCATCGTTTTGCGGCGGTGTCCGGACCGAATCTGAGCAAGGAGATCGCCGCGCGCGAACCTTCCGCCACCGTCATCGCCTCGGCCAATCCGTATGCGGCCGCCAAAGTGGCTCAGACCTGCTCCAACAGCTATTTCCACCCGTTCACCTCCAACGATGTCATCGGCTTGGAGATGTGCGGCAGCCTGAAGAATGTGGTGGCGCTCGCCGTGGGCATGGCGCGTGGCGCCGGCTATGGCGAGAACACCGCCGCGATGATCGAAACGCGCGGCCTGGCCGAACTGACCGCCTTGGGCAAGGCCGCCGGTGCCGATCCGAAGACTTTTGCCGGTTTGGCGGGCGTGGGCGATCTGATCGCCACCTGCGGATCTCCGCTGAGCCGCAACTACACGTTCGGTGCGAATCTCGGTAAGGGGCTGTCCGTCGAGGAGGCCACGCGGGTGTCGAACGGCGTGGCCGAGGGCGTGCCGACCACGGATGCCGTGGTGTCGCTGGGTGACCAGCTCAAGGTTCCGACTCCGCTGGCGTTCGCAATGAGCCATGTGCTTCATCAGGGTATTAGTTGTGAGCAGATGTTAAGCGAGTTGTTCGGTACCGAAATCACGGCGGAGTAATCTTAAAACCCGGTGCGTCGGCTGGCTGCGGCTGTCCGGCGAAGACATGGCGATGGCGAGGCGGTCGCCCGAGAACCTGGAGGAGTGGAACGGTTATGGCCAAGAAGCGGATTGTGGTGTTGTATGGCGGGCGTGCGGACGAGCACCCCATCTCGTGCATCTCGACGGCCGGAGTGCTCAACGCCATGGATCTGGACAAGTTCGATCCGATTCCGGTGGGCATTACTCGTGACGGCCAGTGGATTGTGAACGGTGAGGATCCGCGCGGCTGGAACCTGGACGGTGGCTCGCTGCCGAGCGTGGAGGTCACTCCGGGTTCGCGTCAGGTCATGCTTGACATGGCGTTGAAGCAGGACGGTTTCTTCGCCCGCCAGGCCGATGGCGGCACGGTG
Source organism: Bifidobacterium sp. UBA744 (assembly GCA_002298605.1). GTDB lineage: Bacteria > Actinomycetota > Actinomycetes > Actinomycetales > Bifidobacteriaceae > Bifidobacterium. Next base: position 6,840 of record DBKS01000059.1, read on the forward strand.
TCGCTCGGCCATGTCGATGCGGTGCTGCCGGTGCTGCACGGGCCGTATGGCGAGGATGGCACGGTGCAGGGGCTGCTGGAAATGATGGACGTGCCGTATGTGGGATGCGGCGTCTTCGGGTCGGCGGCCTGCATGGACAAGCATTTCACCAAGGTCGTGCTCAATGCCGCCGGTATTCCCACGGCCCCCGGTGTGATGTTCGACACCCGCTCGTTTGATGTCGGTTCGGCATTCGCTGCGAACGCCGACGCGATGCTGGCGGATGTCGAGCGGGCGAAGCTGAGCTACCCGCTGTTTGTGAAGCCTTCCCGCGGAGGCTCGAGTTTTGGCGTGACTAAGGTCGAGCATCCGGGCGATGCCGTCGAGCTGGCCGCCGCGGTGTTTGAAGCCAGCAAGCATGACTGGAAGGTGCTGGTTGAGCAGGGCATTGACGGTCGCGAGGTGGAATGCGCTGTTTTGGCGCCGCATCCGATGGACGAGCCTGCCGCCAGCTGGCCCGGCGAGATTGTGCTGGACCGTCGCAATGACGGTGATGACCAGTTTTATGATTTTGATTCCAAATACACCGATTCCTCGGCCTCGCATGTGGAGGTACCGGCGCATCTGCCACAGGAGACGCTCGAGCGCGTGCGCGAGGTGGCCGTCAAGGCGTTCAAGGCGCTTGAACTCGCCGGGCTGAGCCGTGTGGATACCTTTGTGACGCCTGACGGCACGGTGATGATCAACGAGATCAACACCATGCCCGGCTTCACCCCGATCTCCATGTATCCCAAGGCATGGGAGGCCACTGGCGTGAACTACACCGAATTGATCACGCGTCTGATCGAGGGTGTGCTGCGCTGATCGGATGCGGCGGCCGGGCTTGTGCCCCCCCGCGGCGCAGACGGGCCGCCACATCCGGCTATTCCTGCGGGGCGGCGGCCCGCTGCTCCAGAAAATCGGCGCCGGCCAGTGCTCGAGTGATGCGATCGGACATCGTGGACAGATACACGCCTTCGCGGGCGAACGCCCATACCTCGCCCTCAATGCCATAGGGCGAGAATCCGGTGAATTTCACCATCGGCGTGGTCCCCTCGAGCGCGATATCGTCAGTTGCCGCCCGCACCAGTTCGACGGCCTCCTGCGCGATGCGGTCCGTTGGAAAGCCGGCGCGTGCGGTGAATGGCACTGTTGCCGCCGCCTCATTGGCTGCGGGAATTTTCTTGAGCTCTTTGGTGTTGAGCACGGAATTCGGGATCACCAACTCGTTGCCGTTGCGCTCGCGCACCACGGTGTGACGCCAGTTGATGTCTTTCACCGTTCCCGTGGCGCCGGCGATCGTCACTTCGTCGCCGGGCTGGATCACCTTGCCGAGCATCAGCCCGAAGCCCCCGATGATGTTCGCGATGGTGTCTTTCAAGCCCAGGGACAGGGCGACGCCGCCGACTCCAAGGGCGGTGATAATCGTGTTCGGGTTGATGCCGAACACCGGCTGCAGTACCATGCAGATCGCCACGATCCATATCACCGCGCGCACGATGTTGATGAAAATCGACGCGGTCGGCACGTCGGTGCGGTCAAGCAGACGGCGCATCCATCGTTGCGTGGCATGGTTGGCGGCCACCGCGCACCCCAGCACGATGAGCAGGAAACAAATCTTCGAGGCGTTGCCGCCGAGCCACTGCAATATAACGTCCATATCCGCCATCCTAGTTGCGTTACGTAGAGGTGAAGTATACAGTGGTGGGGTATATATGAGCAGTGCCCCCGATCAACGGTGATGAGGAGACTGAAAGCATAATGGACATCAAGGGATGCGACGAAGTCGCTCGGACGGTGCGTCTTGCCGATGGCAGTGACATGCCATTGCTGGGCATGGGAACATGGCATATGGGGGAGGAGTCGAGTTACGAACGCTCTGAGATCGCCTCGCTGGAAGAGGGGCTGGCGCGGGGCGTCCGGCTGGTCGACACGGCGGAGCTGTATGCTGACGGCGGGGCCGAGCGATTGGTGGGTGCTGCTCTGCGAGATGTGCCTCGCCACAGCGTGTATGTGGTGAGCAAGGTGGTGCCCTCGCATGCCGATGAGGATCATATGCGTGCCAGCTGCCAGGCTTCGCTGGCCCGGCTGGGTTTGGACTATCTGGATCTGTATCTGCTGCATTGGCCGGGCTCGGTGCCGTTGCGCGAGACCGTCGGCTGCATGGAAGCGCTGAGACGCGAGGGATTGATTCGTCGGTGGGGTGTGTCGAATTTCGACGTGGACGATATGCGGCGGCTGTGGGACACTCCCGGCGGTGACGCATGCGTGGTGAACCAAGTGCTGTACCACTTGGATTCGCGCGGTGTGGAGGTAGAGCTTCAGCCCTGGATGAGGCGGCATGGCGTGACGATGATGGCATATTGTCCATTGGCGCAAGGTGGCCGACTGTCGTACGGGATTCTGGGCGATCCGGTCGTGGGCGACGTGGCTCGGCATCATAACGCCACGCCTGCGCAGATCCTGCTTGCGTGGGTGATGCGCGATGGCCAAACCGTGGCGATTCCCAAGGCGTCGACGGTCGAGCATGCGCGGCAGAACGCCGACGCCCCGCACATTGCTTTGACGGCGGAGGATCTGGACATATTGGATGCCCGATTCCCCGCGCCCCGGTCCAAGCCGCCGCTTGACTGGCTGTAAGTCACCAACGGGGGTTGTGGTGGGCGGCGTGTGGGCTGGCGTACATGCCGCCCACCACATCAGCGGCCTGACTAGAGGATTTCTGACTAGAGGATCTTCATCACGACGAAACCGATGCCGAAGAAGAACAGTATGAAGCCGCAGATGCGTGCGAACAGCAGCGTGCCGCGGCTGGGCTCGTTGTAGATGCCCGTCAGCCGGCAGACGATGCCCCACACCCAGTCCGCCGCGAACAGCAGCGCCGATCCCCAGAGCGCCAGCAGCGCGCATGCCACGATCATGGCAATATCAGTTCCGCTCATTCTTGCCTCCCTTGTCGTTTCGATTATTTCGCAGGAACCGTTTCGATATCCCAGCTTGCCGTGATGATGCTGGTGATCGAGGTCAAATCGACGCCTTCCCTATGTGCCGCCTCAATCAGGCATTGGGCGGCCGCCAGCACATCGCATGAGGCGCGTCCATGACGGGCGACTCGTGCGGCTTTGCCGGGGGCGGTGACGATAAGGCCGCGGTTGGCGAGCATATCGTAGGCGTGCCGTACGGTGCCGGTGGCGACGCCGAGGCTGCTGGACATCTGCCGGATCGACGGCAGCGCGTCGTTGTCGGCGAGATCGCCGATCCGGATCAATCCGATGAGCTGTGAGGCGATCTGCTCGCCGGCCGGGACGGCGCTGTGATCGTCAAGCTGAAGCCTAAGGTCCATGCCTCTAACCGTAGCACCTGACTGCTACGGTTGATGCCGCTGATCGTTGCAATACCGCCCTTATCCGCTGAGGGCGGAGTATGTCATATGCGCCGTTGCAGAATATACGCGAGCCCCGCAGTCCATGGCCGGTTGCAAGTCCGGCGGTGCGCAATGGGGAGGATGGTACGGAATATCACAGAGAGGGACATGTCATGTCGAAGATTTTGTTTGTCGTCGGGTCCAAGCACAGGAACGGTTTCAACCAGCAGCTCGCCGATGAGGCCAGGAAACTGATCGGCGATCGCGCCGAAGTGTCGTTCCTCGACTTTTCCGCGGTGCCGTTCTTCGATCAGGATCAGGAATTTCCGGCTCCGGCTTCCGTGAATGAGGTGCGCAAAGCCGTGGTGCTTGCCGACGGCGTGTGGTTCTTCTCCCCGGAATACAACTACAGCTACACCGGCTACCTCAAGAACCTGCTCGACTGGCTCTCCCGCCCGCTCGAGCCGTTCCCGGCCGCATCCTCTTCCGTGCTGGCGGGCAAGAAAGTGGCGATTTCCGCGGTGGCTGGCCCTCGTTCCGCCGGCGCCGGCTCGTTGGCCAAGCTGGCCGAAGTTCTGAGCTACCAGTCCGAGCTGCTGCCTGAGCAGACCGGTGTGGGGCTCGCTCCCGAAGCGTTCGGCACCGGCGACCTCGGCCTGTCCGACGAGGATCGTGCGAAACTCTCCGCCGAAGCCGACGCCTTCCTGAAGTTCATCGCCTGAGCGCTGATTCGAAACAATTCGAAATCTGCATGTTACCGAATCCCTCCCATACTGGGTGTGTCGCAAGCGGCGGGCTGCACGGCATCCTAGGGAAAGGGGAAGCATGATCGCCTATCGTGGAGATGTCCTCTATACGTCCACGTCTGAGCGTTTCACGGTTTTGGAAGACGGCTACGTCATCGTCGGCGATGACGGGAACGTGGTGGATGCGGTCGGCTCGTTGACCGGCGACTATGCGGATATCGCCGTCGTCGATCGCAGGGGATGCCTCATCATCCCCGGGTTCAACGACTTGCACGTCCACGCACCGCAGTATCCGCTCGCCGGGCTCGGTTTCGACTGCGAACTCCTCCCGTGGCTGGAACGATATACATTCCCGGCGGAGGCCACATACTCGGATCCCGAAGTGGCCGACTACTGGTACAAGCGGTTCGTCCGCACAATGTGGAAGGTGGGCACGCTCCGGTTCAGCGCATTCGCCACGCTGCACAATGACGCCACCCTGCACCTCATGGAGCTGTGCCAGGAATCCGGGCTGAAACCGATGGTGGGCAAGGTCAACATGGATCGCAATGCCCCCGACTATCTGGTCGAGGATACGGATGCGAGCCTGGCCGGCACCGAGGAGCTCATCAACAAATCGCGCAAGCTGACCCCGGATGTCGGCTTCATCATCACCCCACGGTTCGTGCCGTCCACGACGACGGCGTTGATGAAGGGATTGGGCGAGCTGGTCGATGCGTACCATGTGCCCGTCCAGTCTCATCTGGACGAGAACCGCGGCGAAGTCGAATGGGTGCGCGAGCTTCACCCGGATATCCCCACCTACGCCGAAGTGTACGAGCGGTACGGGCTCATGCCGGAGAACCGGACCGTCATGGCCCACTGCGTGTGGCTCACCGAGCCTGAACGCAGAATCCTGTGCGATCATAAGGTGTGGCTCGCCCATTGCGCGGAATCAAACCTCAACCTGACCAGCGGCATCATGCCCGTGCGCCGTGACCTCGACTATGGCCTGAAGGTCAGCATTGCCAGCGATGTCGCCGGAGGCCATGAGCCCAACATGAACCGGCATATCGTCAAAAGCATCGAAGCTTCGAAGGCCAAGACCTTTGAAGCCGGCCATGAGCAGGACAAGCCGCTTACTCTGCCGGAGGCGTTCCACATGGCCACGAAAGTCGGCGGGGCGTTTTTCGGCAAGGTAGGATCATTCGAGCCTGGATACGAATTCGACGCCTTGATTATTCGGGAGGACGACAGCCCGTTGGACCTGTCGCCCGAGGAACGGTTGGAACGCTTCATCTACACTGGCGACGACCGTGACATCATGGAACGATACGTTTCGGGACGGAACATCCCCGAACCGTTTGCGGATCGTTCGGCGTGCGCGGGCTCCAGGCTTTCGCGGGATCCGTCTGCAGGGCGAGGAAGATGAGGGCGACGATCAGCAGGATGGCAATGGAGAGCACGCCGGTTGACGCGTTGCCGGTCAGCGAGGTTGTCGTGGCGACGAGGAACGTGCCGATGATCGAGACCGTCTTGGGCGGGAGGCCGTAACGGCAGTACGGAACATTGGAAACAAGCCGTTCCCGCGTAGGGTGATGGCCTCGTTGCGCAAATCGCGTACGCAGGCGCGGCAAATGGGTTGGCTGTTCTTACGTGGTTCAGTGCGCAGGTTCTTGTTGTGGGTGGATGATGTCGTTGTCGGCAATCGGAACGGTGCCGTAGGGGTAGCACAAGTCATAGAGGTTGTTGGTGCCGATGTCGATGCGGCCGTTGTCCCAGGTGAGGATGCCGTGGTCGATGGCGAAGTCGTTGAAAACGGTTTGGTTGCGCAGCGGCTCGTAGACGGGTTTGCCCCATAGTCGCGTGCCGTCGAAGATCCGTGTCTCGCCGTTGGAGAAGGTGACGAGCATCATCCAGTCATTGGTC
>DBKS01000059.1:12963-28877 GCA_002298605.1 Bifidobacterium sp. UBA744
TCAGGAGAGTGGGGCGATGCGGTCGAATGGCTTGCTGGCGACGGCGTTGTTCCATGCCGCGTAGATCTCGTCCTCGTGCAGTACCAGCCATGCGGCGACAAGCTTGTATTGCTTGGTGGGGAGGGCCCCTGCCAGCAGCTCGCCATCGATGCCAATGGACGCTTCGTAGTCTCCGTAGTAGACGTGGATGTGGGGCTTATGATGTTGCTTCTCGTCGTCGTACATCAGCTTGATGATGATTCCGTAGAATCTGCTCAACTCCGGCATCGTCCTGCCTCTCTGTGTGATGAGCGACCGTCGTTATCAGTATATTAGAGGGCCAAACGGAGTCGACAGGATGTGCAGTGAATGCGTCCGGCTTATTTCCACCCATGCGAGCAGGTCTGTGGCTGAGGTCGAGTTCACGGCATAGGGCCGTCGAGGTGGTGAAGCGAATGGCTTTGGCGCGTGACTTGCTGGCTGGAACCACGTATCCGCGGTGCTCGAAGAACGGGCGGGCTGTGATGGAGACGCACATCATGCTGCTGGCGCAATGGGGGATCAGCTGCGTGTCGGATCCTTCTGCAGGGCGAGGAAGATGAGGGCGACGATCAGCAGGATGGCGATGGAGAGCACGCCGGTTGACGCGTTGCCGGTCAGCGAGGTTGTCGTGGCGACGAGGAACGTGCCGATGATCGAGGCCGTCTTGCCGAAGATGTCGTAGAAGCCGTAGTATTCGTTGGCGCGGTCCTTGGGAATGAGTTTGCCGTAGTACGAACGGCTCAGCGCCTGGATACCGCCCTGGAACATGCCGACCAAAATCGCCAGGATCCAGAATTGCGTCTCGGTTTTCAGAAAGAATGCGGCGAAGAACACGATGCACATATATGCCACCACGGCCACCAGAATCATCGGCTTGCATCCGAATCGGCCGGCCAGGCGGCCGTACAGAATCGCACAGGGGAATGCCACGAACTGCGTGACCAGCAGAGCGATGACCAACTGCGTGGAGTCCAAGCCGAGCTGCGTGCCGTAGGACGTCGACATGGTGATCACGGTGTTGACGGCGTCGATGTAGAAGAAGAATGCGAGCATGAACATCCACAGCGGTTTGTTGCGCACGATGCTGCGGAAGGTCGCCTCCAGTTCGGTGAAGGTGCCGCGCACCGCGGCGCCGAGATCCCTGCTGGTGGCGCGATAGTGCGTCTGACGATAGCTGGACAGCAGCGGGACGGTGAACGCCACCCACCAGGCGGCCGTGATCATGAACGACATGCGGGTGCACAATGCGGTATCAAGGCCCAGCAGCGCCGGGCCGCCGAAAATCAGGCCGATGCACACGAGGAACGGAACGGTTGAGCCCACATAACCCCAGCCGTAGCCGTGCGAGGAGACCCTGTCCATGCGTTCATCGGTAGTGGTGTCGATCAGCATCGAGTCGTAGAAGGTGAGTGAGCCGTTCAGCCCGATGGTGGCCAGTACATACACCACCAGAAACGCCAGCCATCCCAGCGGCAGCGCCATCGCGCAGCACATGACCGCGCCGGTCAGGAAGAAGCCGAGGAAGAATCGGATTTTCATGCCCTGCACATCGGCGATGGAGCCCAGCAGCGGCATCAGCACGGCGATGACGAGCGACGCGATGGTCTGCGCGTAGCCCCATGTGGACACGATATTCGTCTCGCCTGCCGCCTTGAGCAGTGAATTCGCGTAAATCGGCACCACGGCGGTGCTCAGCAACACGAACGCCGAATTGCCCACGTCATAGACGATCCACTGCCTTTCGCGTCGCGTGAGTTTTCCGTTCGGCGTCGCCTGTTCGGTTATCTGATCATGCATGTGTTGCTCCTGCCCGGTTGAAGACGGCGATTGCGCCCCGGCCCCGTCAAACTTCATCGTAAAAGCACGGGGGAGGGTTTCGCGACCGCATAAAATGAACAGCGTATGAATTATCGTATGGCTCGCAGGGCGTGATCCTCGCTTGACTTGCGAAACGCAGGATTGAGCCGTATACTTGTGAAGTTGTGTGTTCAGCCGAGCGGCAAAACGCGAGCGCAGGGCACGAAAGACTTGGAATAGAACCAACATAAGGGAGTCCATCATGGCAGCTCGTTGCGCAGTGTGCGGCAAGGGACCGCAGACCGGTTACACCGTATCTCATTCGCATATCCGTAACAAGCGCACCTTCCGCCCGAACCTGCAGCCGGTTCGCACCACCATCAACGGCGAGAACGTTCGCGTGCGCGTGTGCGGCAAGTGCATCAAGGCCGGCAAGGTGCAGCGCGTGGCCGCCTGAGCCGCGTCGCAGCTTGTTGCTGATCGTTGAAACCCCGGAGCCTGTTGGTTTCGGGGTTTTCTCATATAGGCGGGCATGGGATGTGAGATACGTGGTCGATGGGATGTGGGTATGAGTGTTTCGCTGGATTCGACCGTTTCGTCGTTGCTGACGAACAGACGCCGTGTGGGTGCGTTGAAGAGCTTGGGCGTGCTTACGGTGCGGGATGCCTTGACGTATTATCCTTTTCGCGTGACCGATCCGGTTCCGGTGCGCCCGGTCCGTCAGGCGGCGGTTGGAGCGCCGATGGCGTTTGCGGCGTCGGTTGAGGCTGTGCGCGTGGTGCCGATGAACGCACGGCGTGGTTTTCGGTTCGAGGCGCTGGTCGCGGACGATGCGGGCGCGCCGGCGAGACTGGTGTTCTTCTCGTATAAGAAGTCATATGTGGACTGGCTGGGCATGCGGTTGCGTTCCGGGGCTCGTGTGGTGGTGTCCGGCGTGCCGAGCGAGTTCAACGGGCAGTTGCAGTTCACGCATCCGGAGATTGTGACGGTGGGCCAGGGCGGTGACGCCGATTCCGACGACCAGGCGTTGCGTCGGGTTTCGAGGCCGCGCCCGGTGTACCACGCGAGTTCGCGCATCTCTTCGGAGCATATCCATGAGACGATCATGGGGTTCCTGACCTTGCTGGACGGCGAGCGGGGTGGGCTGCGCGCGGCGATTGCGGATGTGGTTCCCGAGGATGTGCGTGCGCATGGCGACTATCCGCATCGTTGCGACGCATTCCGGCAGGTGCACGATCCGGACAGCGTCGAGGCTTTTCATCGGGCGATTGCCATGCTGCGCTATGAGGAGGCGTTGGTGAGTCAAACGGCGTTGATTCGTTCGCGTCACGCCACGCATGCCGTTGCGGCCTACCCGTGTGGGATCGGTAGGTTGGACCGTGCCGGAATGGTGGGGCGGTTCATTGATGCATTGCCGTTTGCGCTTACTGCCGGCCAGCGCGATGTGGTGGACGACATTCTGCACGATATGGCTCAGGACTGGCCGATGCAGCGCCTGCTGCAGGGCGAGGTCGGTTCGGGTAAGACCGTGGTGGCGATTGCCGCGATGCTTGCGGCGGTGGCGGCTGGTCATCAGGCGGTTCTGGTGGCGCCCACGCAGGTGCTGGCGGAACAGCATGCCGAGAATATCGGCGGCATGATCGAGGCGATGGGCGAAAGCCCCGAGTCGGTGCCGGTGGTGCTGTTGACCGGCGGCATGAGGCTGGCCGCGCGTCGGCGTGCGCTGGCGGTGGCGGCATCCGGTCAGCCGTGCATCATTGTGGCGACCCATGCGGCGTTCTCCAAAACCTTCCAGGCGCCTGGGCTGGCGTTGGTGGTGATCGACGAGCAGCACCGCTTTGGCGTCGAGCAGCGCGAAAGCCTGCGGCATCGTTACAAAACCGCCCCGCATCTGCTGGTGATGACGGCCACCCCGATTCCCAGAACGGCCGCGATGACGTGGTTCGGTGATCTTGACGTCTCATGGCTGACCGAGCTGCCCGGCGGCCGCAAACCGATCCGCACGGTGGTGATCCCGGAGGCGGATGGCGGGACGATGGCCCGGATGCTTCAGCATATCCGCGCTCGGATCGATGCCGGGGAACGGGCGTATGTGGTCTGCCCGCGCATCGATGCGGACGACGATCCTGTTGCTAACGCCGCCACCGCCGACACTGTTGCCACCGCCGCCGAGTCCGGGACGTCGGACGAGGACGGTCCGCGGCCGGATATCCTGACGGATGACGAGATCGGCGAGCCCCGGGCCCCGCTGCATTCCGTGGCCGAGATCGCCGGGCGTCTGGCCGCCCTGCCGCAGTTCCGGGGCATACGATTCGCCACGTTGACCGGCCGCGATGACGACGAGACGAAAACTCGCGTGATGGCGTCGTTTGCATCCGGCGAGACGCCGGTGCTGGTGTCCACCACGGTGATCGAGGTCGGCGTGGATGTGCGGCAGGCCAGCTGCATCGTCATCTTCGATGCCGACCGCTTTGGTCTGTCCCAGCTGCACCAGCTGCGCGGCCGCGTGGGCCGAGGCGGCACGCAGTCGTGGGCGTTCCTGATTTCCAGGGCCGAGCCGGATTCCATCGCCGCGCAGCGCCTTGAGGTTATCCGGGGGACGTTGGACGGCTCCGAAATCGCCCAGGCAGATCTTGAGCTTCGCGGTGCGGGCGACGTGCTGGGCGACGCGCAATCCGGCGGGAAATCGAGCCTGAAGCTGCTGCGGGTGGTGAAGGACGCCAAACTGATCGAGCAGGCTCGCGCCGACGCCGAGCAGATTCTGGCCGATGATCCCCAACTCGCCGATGATCCCCAGCTCGCCGGTGCCGTGCTGGATTTCACCCGCGGCAACGAGAGTTTTCTGATGACGACGTGATCGGCCCCTCAACCCTCGGTCCTTCAACCTGTGGATTGGTACCGCTAGCATGGAACTATGCGTGTAATTTCAGGACGTTTCAAGGGATTTCAGCTGCCGGCGGCGAAAACCGGCACCCGACCCACCACCGACCGGACCAAGGAGGCCATTTTCTCGCATCTCGACTCATGGGGTGTGCTTGACGACGCCCGTGTGCTCGACCTGTTCGCCGGCACGGGCGCCCTTGGCATCGAAGCGTTGTCCCGCGGGGCCACGTCGCTGGTGGCGGTGGAATCCTCGGGTCCAGCTGCGGCTGCGCTATCCAGGACCATCGCGGCACTGAAAGCTTCCAAGGCTTGGCAATCGGGGATGCAGGCCCGGGCGATGCGGACGAAGGCCGAGTCATTCGCGGCCGGGGCGGCGGGCGACCACTTTGACGTGATCTTCATTGATCCGCCCTATGCCATGACCACCGAGGCGTGCAACGCCCTGCTGGCGGATCTGGTCGCGCATGGTGCCGCCGCCAGCCAGACGGTTATCGTGTTCGAACGTTCCACTCGCACCGAGGCATTGACCCCGCCTGCGGGCTGGCGGATTACGCAGAGCAAGGCGTACGGCGAAACCGCCGTGATGTATGTCGGACAGGAGTGATTTACAGTTCGCGCTCGTGATTCAGGCGGTGGGGATGCGCTCCCGACACCTCCCATCCCAAGGCGATGAGGGTTTTGCGATCCGCCTTGTCAAGCGCCTTGCAATCCAAGGCCGCGATCAGATCGGGGCGAATGGCATTGGTGCGTTCCAGCGCTTCGTCGCGGCGAAAACGATCGACTTTGCCGTGATCCCCCGACAGCAGTACATCCGGCACGCGTATGCCGCGCCACTCGGCGGGTTTGGTGTATTGCCGGTGCTCCAGCAGCGCGTCCTCGCCGGTATATGATTCCTCCACGATCGACTCCGGATTGCCCATGAATCCGGGGATGAGCCGCGTGATGGCCTCGAGCATCACCGACACCGCCACTTCGCCGCCGTTGAGCACGTAGTCGCCGATCGAATACTCGCGCACGTCGATGCCCTGTGCCCGGTAATACTCGGGGATGCGGGCGTCATAGCCCTCGTACCGGCCGCATCCGAACAGCAGATGGCCGGCGCGGCTGAGCTCGGTGGCATCGCGCTGGGTGAACAGGGGCGCCGATGGGTTCGGGAAGATAAGCACCGGGGCGGCCTTCGATTGAGCTGCTGCAGGCTGCGATTCGGGTTGCGTCTCCGGGCCCTGATCCAAACCGAGCAGTTCGTCCAGGCATTCGGCCCACACCGCCGGCTTCATGACCATGCCGGCGCCGCCGCCCACCGGTGTATCGTCTACCGAATGATGCACGTCATGCGTCCAGTCGCGCAGATTATGCGCATGGACGTTCACCAGTCCCCTGGCCTGTGCCTTGCCGAACAGCGAAAGATTCAGCACATTGAAGTATTCGGGGAATACGGAAATGATATCGATGTCCATATGTACCAGCCTGTCGGTTTCGCCGATGAATTCCTGTCCGTCTCCGTGTCAGTCGCGGCGCCCCGGTCCGGAGCCGTCGCTCAGTCCGCGGAAAGCCCGGGGATCAACCCACCGGGCGGGTCAAGCGTGAGATACCCCTCGTCGAGGTTGATGTCGGGGACCAGCGCGTCCACAAAGGGAACCAGCGCGGTCTTCTCGAAAACGGGTTCGCCGTCCCTGTCGGTTCCGGTCTGCACCGGGGAAGCCAGTCGGATCTTCAACAGCGACTGGGCTGTGGAATCGATGACATCCACCACGGAACCCACCAACAGGCCCGCCGGCAATCCCAGTCCGTTGCCTTCGGCGAGTTTGGCGTCCAAGCCAATGAGGTCACGGGGATACCATTCGTCGGCATCCATCATGTCGTCGGGGTCGTCGGGCTCGCCATACAGTTCCACGCCGTTCAGTGCCTCGGCCGCGGTGCGGTCCTTCACCCCTTCAAGCTTGATGATCCAGCGATCCTTCATCGTCCGGGAGGATTCAACGACGTATTCGGTTGTCCCGTCCGCCGAATACAGCGGGGAACCGGGTTCGAACCTCCATTCCGGATCGTCGGTGTACAGCCGCACGGTTACTTCGCCTTTGAGCCCCTGCGCGCGGCCGATACGAGCAACCCTCAGCAGATCAGGCTGCTGAGGGTCGTCGGAATGCATGGGACTCGCCACGCTGGGGTTCACCTGCGCACATCCATGATGTCGACGCGCACCTTGTGATCGGACAGAGCCTGAATCACCGTGCGGACCGCGTTGGCAGTCCGGCCGTTGCGCCCGATGACGCGACCGATGTCCTCGGGATTCACCCGCACGCGAAGCAGTTCGCCGCGAGCGTTTTCATGGGACTTGACGGAAACGTCGTCCGGGAAATCGACGATGTTCTTAATGAGGTGTTCCACAGCCTGGGCGAGCATGATCACTCAGCCTCGGTCTCGGCGGCCGGTTCCTCGGCCGGAGTTTCCTCGGCGGCGGCCTCTGCTTCAGCCTTGGCCTTCGCCTCGGCTTCGGACTTCGCGGCCTTGAGCTTCTGAGCCTCAGCCTCAACGGCCTCGACGCGGGCGGCGGCGTCAGGGCCGGCCTCCGCGGTCTTCAGGGTGCCTTCGGCACCGTCAAGGCCCTTGAACTTCTGCCAGTCACCGGTGATCTTCAGCAGCTTGAGCACGGGGTCGGACGGCTGGGCGCCGACGCCGAGCCAGTACTGAGCGCGCTCGGAATCGATCTTGATAGTGGAGGGCTGGGTGTTCGGATCGTAGGTGCCGATCTCTTCGATGGTCTTGCCGTCGCGCTTCTTGCGGGAATCCACAATCACCACGCGGTAGAACGCGTAGAACTTCTTGCCCTGTCGCTTCAGACGAATCTTGGTTGCCAAAATGGCTCTCCTTGTAATGAGGGGTGTGGTTTTCTTCTTCTGTGTGGGGCACGGAATCCGAAACCCACGTGTTTCTCGCGCCACGCAAGATGAGAGGGCCTCGCGCGCGCGAATAACTGAGCTATTATAGCGCCGCCCCTCGGACCGAGGCATGGAATATTGGCGTGTTATGCCGCGCTGTCCGTAACACGCTGGTATCCACACCGATCGGCATACTGGGAAGCATTGAGCATTTGCCCATTCCCCATAACGTAAAGGAGCGTTGCGCGTCATGTTCGTGCCCAGATATTACGAATCCCTTGAGCAACTGCACGTAGGATGTCAGCCGAACCGCGCCTACTACATCCCGGCGTCGAGCGAGCGTGACACCAGCGTCGACAGGCGTTTGGATTCCGACCGTTTCCAACTGCTGAGCGGGGAATGGGATTTCCGCTACTACCGTTCCATCCATGAGCTGGACGCCGAGGTGCGGGCCGCGCATGCCAGCCACGACCCGGCATTTTGGGACAACGGTTTTACGGCGGACCCGTCCGAGGGCTACACGACGATTCCCGTGCCGAGCGTATGGCAGAATCACGGCGTCGACCGTCACCAGTACACCAACATCCGCTACCCCTTCCCGGTCGATCCGCCGTTCGTGCCCGAAGACAATCCATGCGGCGTGTACCTGACCAGCTTCGACTATGTCCCCGATGAGGCGGCGCCGCGCACGTTCCTCAACTTCGAGGGCGTGGATAGCTGCTGCTATGTGTGGGTGAACGGCACATTCGTGGGATACAGCCAGGTGAGCCACACCACCACCGAATTCGAGGTGACCGAAGAGCTCGAACCCGGCGAGAACACCCTGGCGGTGCTGGTGCTCAAGTGGTGCGACGGCAGCTATCTGGAGGATCAGGACAAGTTCCGCATGTCGGGCATCTTCCGCGACGTGTATCTGCTCAAGCGTCCCGAGCGGGCCATCCGCGACTACTTTGTGCATACTGCGGTCACCGCCGACCATACCGGTGCCACTGTGGGCATCGATTTCGATTTCTACGATGGGGCCGTCGTGCCCGTTACCGCCATGCTTCGTGACGCCGACGGCAATGAAGTGGCTCGCGCCGAGGCGGTTCCGTCCGACAGGCCCGCTGTTCTCGATGCTCCGGCCGCCGAATCCGTGGACGATCCGACCGGCACCGAGGCCGCTTTCGTTCCGCGCGCGCATGCCGAGTTCTCCATCGACCGGCCCGAACTGTGGAATGCCGAGCAGCCGTATCTGTATACGCTGGTGTTGGAAGGTTCCGGGGAGACGATCACCCAGCCGTTGGGCGTCCGCGAGATCGCGGTGGTGTCCGGTGTGATTCAGATCAATGGCCGGCCGATCAAAATCCACGGCGTCAACCGCCATGATTCCGATCCGGTGACGGGACCCACGATCGGCACCCGGCAGATCCTCGCCGATCTCAAGCTGATGAAGCAGCATAACGTCAACGGCATTCGCACCAGCCACTACCCGAATGCGCCGCAATACTACGATCTGTACGACCGCATGGGTTTCTACGTGGTCGCCGAAGCCGACAACGAATCCCATGGCATGAACCTCGACTATCAGCCTGATGGCGGCGAGAACCGGTTGGGATGGAATAAGCGGATCGCCAACAACCCCGATTGGACGCCGGCGACGGTGGACCGGACGCGCCGCGCCGTGGAGCGTGACAAGAACCACGCCAGCATCATCTTCTGGTCGATGGGCAACGAGTGCGCGTACGGCGTGACGTTCGAGGCCGCGCTCGCCTGGACCAAGGGGTTCGATCCGAGCCGCCTGACCCATTACGAGTCCGCGCGCTATGTGAACCCAAACGACGCCCCGCACGACTACTCCAACCTCGACACCCATTCGCGCATGTATCCGCCCGTTGAGCAGATCGAGGAATACTTCGCGCCAGGCGACGATGGCGCGGCGCGTGGCGACGGCGGTCACGGCGCCAACGGGCACGATGGGCGCTATGGGGACGGTTCCGGCGTCAAGCCCTACGTGCTGTGCGAGTTCTGCCACGCCATGGGCAACGGTCCGGGCGATCTCGAGGAGTATTTCGAGCGCATCCAGCGCTATCCCGGTCTGGTGGGCGGCTACATCTGGGAGTGGTGCGACCACGCCATCGATCGCGGCACCACGTCGGACGGTCGTCGCATCTACGCCTACGGCGGCGATTCCGGCGAATATCCGCATGACGGCAACTTCTGCATGGACGGCCTGGTCTATCCGGACCGCACGCCGCACACCGGCCTGCAGGAGTTCAAGAACGTCTACCGTCCGGCCCGCGTTGTCGGCGGACTGGACCGCGCCACCGGCAGCGTCACCCTGCACAACTATCTCGATTTTCTGCCGCTGAACCAGGCCGTCACCCTGATGTGGGAGCTGTATGTGGACGGAGAGCTCGACTCCTACTACCTGTTTGGCGATGAGGATGACGATCAGCTCGACATCGCGCCGCATGGCGAGGGCACGGTCACGCTGCCCGGACTGGCGATTCCCGAAGGCATCAATGGCCGCATCACCATTGTGCTGCGGTATCTAACGCCGAAAGCCACCGCGGACGGGCTGATGCCCGAGCTGTTCGAACTTGGTTTCGACGAAATCGCCGTGCCCACGGCCGATGCCACCAACCAGCTGGTGAAGGCCAAACTCGCGCTGGCCGCCGGGCATCCCGCCGACTGGATGGTCGATTATGTGGACGATGAGGAGATTGCCGACGAGTTGCGGCATCGCGCCGCACCGGTGGTGACGGAAGGCGAGGACGGCGCCGGCCTGGTGATCGCCGGCGAGAACTTCCGCTACGTGCTTGACACGCGTACCGGTCTGTTCAGCCGGATGGTGTTCGGCGGCCACACGTTGCTGGCCCGTCCGATGCAGCTCAATGTGTGGCGTGCGCCCACCGACAATGACCAGAACATCCGCCTGGCCTGGCAGGAGGCTCAGTACGATCGCGCATATGCGCGGGCCTACGCGGTTGAGGTCGACGCCGCCGCGGACGCCGATGGTGCCGCCGACGGCGCCGGTAGCGCCGGTGTTGACGGGGAAAGCGTCACCGTCATGCAGGACGGCAAGCTGGTGGCCCTCGAGGCCCAGGACGTTCCCGGCTCCCAGGACGTGACGATCAGGGCTCGCATGGCGCTGCTCGCTCCCGCCGTGCAGCCGATCGCCCATATGGACACGGTATGGACCATCCACCCCGACGGCACGGTCATGCTCTCCATGGACGTGACGCGCGATCCGGTGTTCCCGTTCCTGCCGCGCTTCGGTCTGCGGCTCTTCGTGCCCAAGGAACTGTCGCGCGTGCGCTACTGCGGCCTGGGCCCGAACGAAAGTTACGTGGATAAGCATCGTTCCAGCTGGCATGGGGTGTTCGAGGCGACTCCGGTCACGCTGTTCGAGCCGTATATCAAACCTCAGGAGAACGGCAACCATCATGATTGCGACTGGGCGTCACTGCAGGGCGACGGCGTGACGTTCGCCGCCTACACGGCCCGGGACGACGGCCGAGGCTTCGATTTCCAGGCGCTGCCGTACACGGCCGAGGAAATGACCGTCAAGCGGCATGCGAGCGAATTGGAAGCCGAAACGGATTCCACGGTCGTGTGCCTGGACTACCGGCAGTCGGGCGTGGGATCGAACAGCTGCGGTCCCGAGCTGCGTAAGGAATACCGTCTGGACGCCGAGCGGTTTACCTTCCGCATCGCGCTCAAGCCGGAAGACTGACCGTGGCGGTCAGGGCGAGATGGTCGGTGCCCTCCACCGGGAAGGACTCCACCTCGCCCGACCGCGCCCCTGACGTCGTCAGAATGTGATCCAGCTCGATGCGCGGCCATGGCATCCAGCGCGGATAGGTGGTATGGCGCCCCCTCCCCTCGCTGAGCGAAGCGTCGGCGAATCCGGAGGCCAGCAGCCTGCGGAATGTGGCGTGCTCGTATTGCGAATTGAGGTCGCCCATCACCACGACGATGTCGTGGTCGCCCTGTGCCGCGGTCCGGGCCAGTTCGCTGAGCCCCACAATGCCTGCGGCCCATTGGCCGCATCCGCGCATCGGCGACTTCGGATGCGCCGACGCGAAGGTGACGCGACATTCCCCGGCCCCGGATCCCGGCTCGGACGAGGGGACCTCCAAGGTGATCGCGGGCACGTCGGCTGCGGGGATCACCACGGACTGGCGCTGGAATCCCACCGGCTCAAGGCGGGTGAGCAGCGCGTTGAAGCCGCCGTTGTCGGTGTCTTTCGGTTCTCCGAGCTGACGATAGGGCATCAGGGAGGCCAATCCGGCGGCGTCGAGTGAGTCCATCAGATCGTCGGTGCATTCCTGCAGGGCCAGCACGTCGATGGAACGGTTCCTCACCGCGGTGGCGATCGCTTCGGCGTTGGCGCGCCCGTACCGGCAGTTCAGCGTCATCACATGGAACTCGGTGGGGTCGGAGCCGTCGGCGGTGCCGTCAGGGTCTTTGGCGGCGTCGGGAACGGCGTCGTCGATCCTCCCGTCGCCGCGCCGCAATGATGCGGCAAATCCCCTGGGCAGCCGCGTGCGATTGTATTGCGCAAAGCCATTGAGCGAAGCCAGCATCCAGACCAGGCAAAGCACGCAGGCCGCCCATTGTCGGAGCGCGCCGGCCCAGATGCCCGCAATCAGCAGCGGAATCCACAGAAAAGGAATCAGTGCGATCATATAGGGCAGCGGCATATGGCCGCTGAGTCCCTCGGGAAGCCATGCGAGCGCGGCCCATGCCACCAGCAGAAACGCCACAATCCAAATCGCCGTAATCATTCATAACCCTTTCAAACTTTGCCGCATGCCATTATCCCCGGTTATTGAGCCGGGCCGGCAATGAGAGGAGTCAATGGCAGGCGGCGGGCACAACGATGCAGGCGCCGCCGACTGGAATCGACAGCGCCTGCATCGCGATATTCAATCAGTGTCAGTGGCCGAAATGTCAGTGGCCGAGCAAACCGCCCAGTCCGCCGCCCAGATTCGGAGGCAGCTGGTCCGCCAAATCGGCGAGACCGGCGGGCAGTGCGGGATTCTGCGGTTTCTTGGCGAACGCGGATCCGCTTGACTTGAGTTTGGAGGCATTGCCGGCCAGACGTTCGCGCAATGCCCGCTCCTCGGCTTCGCGCTTCATCGGGTTGCCGGACTTGGAGCGGCTCTTCTTCTTGCCGCCCTTTTTGCCCTTCTTGCCGCCGCCTGCGGCCGGACCACCGAAACCGGGCATGCCGCCGCGCGTGCCGTTGGCCATGCGCTTCATCATCTTCGCGGCCTGCTCAAAGCGCTGCAGCAGTCCGTTCACCGCCGACACGGTGGTGCCGGAACCGTAGGCGATGCGCGCGCGGCGTGAGCCGTCGATAATTGAGGGGTCGCGGCGTTCGGACGGGGTCATCGAACGAATGATGGCCTCGGTGCGATCGACTTCCTTCTCGTCGAACATCTCGAGTTCCTTACGATGCGCCGCCATGCCGGGGATCATGCCCAGCAGGTTCTTCATCGGGCCGAGTTTGCGCACCTGCTGCAGCTGCTCGAGGAAATCGTCCAGTCCGAAACTGCCATCGGACATCTTCGCGGCGGCCTTGCGGGCCTCCTCCTCGTCGAACTGCTTCTGAGCCTGCTCGATCAGGGTGAGGATGTCGCCCATGTCGAGGATGCGGGAGGCCATGCGATCCGGGTGGAAGACTTCGAAATCCTTGAGTCCCTCGCCGGTGGACGCGAACAGGATCGGCTTGCCGGTGACGCTGGCCACCGACAGCGCCGCGCCGCCTCGGGCATCGCCGTCGAGCTTGGACAGCACCACGCCGGTGAAATCCACGCCCTCGTCGAAGGCCTTGGCGGTTTTCACGGCGTCCTGACCGATCATCGCATCGATGACGAACAGGATCTCGTTGGGTTGCACGGCATCACGAATGTCGCGCGCCTGCTTCATCAGGGTCTCATCGACGCCCAGACGGCCGGCGGTGTCGATGATCACCACGTCGTACAGCTTCTGCTTGGCGAGTTCGACGCCGTCGCGCGCCACCTTCACCGGGTCGCCGGAGGTCAGGCCCGGGGCGGTGACCGCGTCGCCGCCATCGGACTGCACACCCTTCTCGGGGGCGTAGACGGGGACTCCGGCGCGTTCTCCCACCACCTGCAGCTGGGTGACGGCGTTCGGACGCTGCAGATCGGCGGCCACCAACAGCGGGGTGTGGCCGGTGTCCTTGAGCCAGTAGCCCAGTTTGCCGGCAAGCGTGGTCTTGCCCGCGCCCTGCAGGCCGGCGAGCATGATGATCGTCGGAGGGTTCTTGGCGAAATTCAGCGGGCGGTCCACCCCCTGCCCCAGCACGTCGGTGAGCTCCTCATTGACGATCTTCACGACTTGCTGGGCGGGATTCAGCGCTTCGGAAACCTCGGTGCCGAGCGCGCGCTCGCGGATCCTGCCGGTGAAGGACCGCACCACGTCAAGCGCCACGTCGGCGTCAAGCAGTGCGCGGCGAATCTCGCGGATGGTGCCGTCGATATCCGCCTCTGACAGTTTGCCCTTGGAACGCAGGTGTTTGAATGCGTTCGAAAGCCTATCGGTTAAAGAACTAAAAGCAGCCATAATGCGTATCAGTCTAGCCGCCACGCGGGAAAATCGGCCGTCCCTCCGCAACACGATCCCATGGGGCAACACATCACATGGGGCAACACATCCCATGGGGCGTCACGATCCCGTCATGCAACACGATCCCGTCGGGGCGCGGCAGTGGGCGACGCGCTCGAGGAGCCTCACGGAGGTTGTGTGCTTCGTCAACGATCGCCATGCAGTGGGCGACGCGTGAGGAGCCTCAGCCGCGGGCGAAATATTCCCAGCGGGTTTTCGGGTACAATGACGGGAATCGAACAACGACCCGGCGGATCGCGGAAGGTCCCTTCCGCCGGTCGCTGACAGGCTTCCCCATGGTTATCACGAGAGGAGGTCCGTGTGAAACAGAAACAAGTCGAACGTCGTTCATTATTGGTGGGCATTGGCGCCAATGCCGTGATGGGTGCGGCCGGCATGATTGTTTTCATGATCACCGGCATGGAAGCGGTGTTCCTTGACGGCGCGTTCACGTTGATTGCGCTGGCGTCCGGGGTGGTGGCGGTGTTCATCTCGTCGCATTCCATCCGTACCACGGACAACTATCCGAATGGATTCTTCGCGCTTGAGCCGATGTACGCGATCTGCAAGGCGCTGATGACCATTTCGTTGCTGGCGTTTTCGCTGCTGAATGTGATTCAGGGGCTGGTGGACTACTTCGTCCTCGACATCAAGGTGTCGCCCACGCTGGGACCGGTGGTGTGGTACGAGTTGGCGATGGTGGTCATTGGGGTGACGCTGTGGTGGTATCACAATCGGCAGAACCGATCCATTCACGGCGCCAGCACCATGCTGCACGCGGAGGCGAAAACCACGCTGGTGGATGCGGTTATTTCGGGCGGCATCGGCGTGACGGCACTGGCGTTGAGCTTCGTGCCGGAGAATTCGCCGATCGGATTCCTGAACTACACCGCCGATTTCGTCATCACCGCGATACTGGTGGTGCTGTCCGCCAAGGAGCCGTTCGGCGTGCTGCGTACGGCGTTCGTCGAGTTGGTCGGCGGCGTGGTGCGTGACGACAAGATGAACCAATTCGTGGAGGTTGCGGCCCGACAGTGCCTGCCCGATGGGACTCGATACGATCGCTGCCATGTGTTCAAGCAGGGCATGAGCTACACGGTGGACGTGTATCTGTGCGCCGAATCGCCGACGATTCGCGTTGCCAGCCTGGCCAGTCGGAAAAAGAGGCTGGAGGAGATGCTGGAAGCGCATTGCACGATCGTCGACGTCAATTTCTGCTTCGACTGATGCCGTTGCTGCCTGCCACCGCCCGCTACTGCGCAGGATTCGCCGACTATCAGGCCCGCAACATTACCAAATTTGGCAGATCGTGCTAACTAGAAGCCATAAATGGGCTCTAGTTAGCACGATCTGCCAAATCTTCAGGAGAGGCGGCTACTTCAGGCTCCAGGTGCTGCCCTGCGGACCGTCCTCGATGGCGATACCGGCCGCGCCCAAGGTGTCGCGAATCGCATCGGCCGTGGCGAAATCCTTGGACTTGCGCGCCGCGGCGCGGGCGGCCAGCTGCTCGCCGATCAGCGCATCCAGGGCGACATGTTCGGGATCGTCGTCGGCGTCGGTGCCGTCCGCCGCGCCGGCCGCGCCCTCGCTCGCCCATGGTTCCGCCAGCGGGTCGAGTCCGAGCGTGTCAAGCATGGCGCGCAGCTGGAGCAAATGCCTGCGCAGAGCTGGTTTGCCGGAGTCGTCGTCCAATTCGTCGCCCGCACTGGACAGCAG
>DBKS01000059.1:29083-29327 GCA_002298605.1 Bifidobacterium sp. UBA744
GCCAGCGTCTGATCGGACCACTCGAGCATCGAACGGTATTGCACGCTGCCGAGTGCGTAGCGCACCACCCACGCGGAATTGGACGCGAGCACCGACGGCACCGACAGGCCATTGCCCAGCGACTTCGACATCTTCTCGCCTTTGGCGGTCACCCACGCGGAATGCATCCAGCGCGCCGCCGAATCGTAGCCGGCCGCGCGAGTCTGGGCCATCTCGTTCTCGTGATGGGGGAACCGCAGATCCA
>DBKS01000059.1:29501-31995 GCA_002298605.1 Bifidobacterium sp. UBA744
TTGTCGGGCGAGGCGTCGGCCGGGTCGACGGGATTGTACTTGTCGTCGCCGGTGGCGTCCACGGACGGTCCCATGCGATCGGCGGTGGCGGCCGCCTCGTCCACTTCCGCGCCTGTCTGCTTTTGGTGGGTCAGTTCGCCGTAATGCGGCCACGACGCCACGTCGAAATACACATTGCCGGTGGGATTGCCCTGTTCGTTGCGCACCACATACCCGTGGCCGTTGTCGATGATGCGCTGGATCAGATCGATCATGTCGAGCATATGGCCGGTGGCCCGCGGCTCCACGGTGGGTGCGAGCACGCCCAGCGTCTCATAGGCGTGGGTGAATTCGCGCTCGTAATAGTAGGCGCGCGCCCACCACTGCTGGCCGGCCGCGGCCGCCTTGTCGAGGATTTTGTCGTCGATATCGGTCACATTGCGCACGAATGTGACGTCATAACCAAGCTTGGTGAACCAACGGCGCACGATGTCGAACGCCACCGCGGCGCGGATATGGCCGATATGAGGGCTTGACTGCACGGTGGCCCCACATACGTAGATGCCCACTTTGCCCGGCTTGATCGGCTTGAATGCCGAAATGGTATGCGATGCGGTGTCATAGAGCTTCAGGCCGCGCGCCGCCTGAGAGACGTTCTGCTCATTGGTTTCCATAGGGCCGAGCCTATCACGCGCGGGGGAAGGCGCAAGGCTCGTGGCGCACCGCGTTACCGGGGGGTGGCACAATGGGTGGTATGTCCAAACCTCAGGTGCTTATTCTTCAGCATGTTCCGTGGGAACAGCCGGGTCGGATCCTGCAGAATCTCGAGGATCTGGATCTGGGATATCAGATCCTGTCCATCGTCGACCGGAAAAAACCGGATCTGCCGGATTTCAAGGATGTGGCCGGCGTGGTGATCATGGGCGGTCCGATGGGCGCGCTGGATTACGACAAATATCCGGGACTGAAAGTCGAGGCGAAGCTGGCCCGTGCCGCGATAAGCGTGGGCAAACCCGTGCTGGGCATATGCCTGGGCCATCAGATCATTGGAACCGCGTTGGGGGCGAAGCTGTCGAAAGGGCCCGCGCCGGAGATCGGGTACGCGCCGATTAAGCGCGTGGACACGCATGGGTTTTTCTCCATGTGGGACAAGCAGCTGGCCGTGCTGCACTGGCATAACGATGTCATCGGGTTGCCTGAGGGAGCGCAGCTGCTTGCCCGCACATCCGGAACCAAGGTGCAGGCGTTCCGGCTCGGGTCGGCGCTGGGCATGCAGTTCCATCTCGAGGTGACCGCGTCGGTGCTGGAGGATTGGCTGGCCGAACCGTCGATGGTGAAGGATCTCAAGGCCGCCGGGTTGTCGAAATCGCAGTTGCGTGACCAGTTCGCCGAATTCGACACCAAGCTGCAGCCATTGGCCGAACAGGTGTTCTCGGGATTCGCCGCGCGGTGCAGCACCTGCGCCAACGCGCTGCTCGCCGCCGACTGACCGATGGCGGGCCATGCGGTGGTGGCCATGGCGGTCTTTGGTTTCTAGGCATGGCATTACATTGGTGAATCATGCCGACCTATGACCTTGGACTCGAACACGTTGCCCTTTCCTTTGCCACCAAGACCATCTTCACCGATGTGACGCAGGGTGTCTTCGAAGGCGACCGCATCGGCATCGTCGGCAAGAACGGCGACGGCAAATCCACGTTGCTGCATCTGTTCCGCGGCACGCAGGAGCCGGATTCCGGGCGCGTAACCAAGCGCAACGGCCTGACGTTCGGCATGCTTGACCAGCGCGATCCGCTCGATGACGACGCCACGGTGCGCGAGGCCGCGTTGGAGGGCCGCGAGGATTACGAATGGGCCGCGGAGACGCGGTCGCGTGAGATCGTCGAGGCGTTGCTCGGCGGCATCAGCCTGGACGCGAAGATCGGATCGCTGTCCGGCGGTCAGCGTCGCCGTGCCGATTTGGCCCGTCTGCTGCTCAAGGATTGGGACATCCTCGCGCTTGACGAGCCGACGAACCACTTGGACGTGGTGACGATCCACTGGCTTGCCGAGCATCTGAAGAACCGTTGGCCCGCCGGGCAGGGCGCGCTGCTGCTCGTCACCCACGACCGGTGGTTCCTCGACGAGGTGTGCGAGTCGATGTGGGAGGTTCACGACGGCGTGATCGACCCCTTCGAGGGCGGCTACTCCGCGTATATGCTGCAGCGCGTGGAACGTGACCGCCAGGCTGATGTGCGCGAGACGAAGCGCCGCAATCTGGCGCGCAAGGAATTGGCGTGGCTGACCCGTGGCGCGCGTGCGCGCTCCACCAAGCAGAAGTTCCACGTGAAGGCTGCCCGCGAGCTCATCGCCGATGTGCCGCCGGTGCGCAACACGTTGGAATTGAAGCAGATGGCGACTTCGCGACTCGGCAAGCAGGTCGTCGATCTGATCGACGTGACACAGGTCTTCGAGCATACGCAGGGCGAATCGGACATCGATCCGGACGTCTCTCAGATGGAGGCCTCCGCATCGC
>DBKS01000059.1:32146-33470 GCA_002298605.1 Bifidobacterium sp. UBA744
GCCGGGCAGCCGCAACCCGAGGCGGAGAGCGGTGCCGACGAGGTGACCTCCGCGGCGAAGACGGTCACCGTCACCGGCCGCAAGATCCTCGACGATGTGACGTGGCTGATCGGTCCGGGCGACCGCATCGGTATCGTCGGCGCGAACGGCGCCGGCAAATCGACGCTGCTCAAGATTCTCGACGGCACGATCACCCCGACCGCGGGCCATGTGAACATCGGCAAAACCGTGAAGTTCGCCGTGCTGTCGCAGCGCCTCGACGAGCTGGAGAAGCTGGGCAAGTACAAGATCAAGGAAGTGCTGAGCCGCTACAAGCCGAGCTACATCGTGGACGGCAAGGAGACCACGCCGGGGCAGATGATGGAACGTCTCGGCTTCGAATCCGCGCAGCTCATGACGCCCATCAAGGACCTTTCGGGCGGTCAGAAGCGCCGCATGCAGCTGCTGCTCATCCTGCTCGACGAGCCGAACGTGCTCATCATGGACGAGCCGGGCAACGATCTCGACACCGACATGCTCGCCGTGATGGAGGATCTGCTCGACACCTGGCCGGGCACGCTGATCGTCGTTTCGCACGACCGGTATCTGCTCGAACGCGTCACCGACGAGCAGTTCGCGCTGATCGGCGGCAAGATCCGTCACCTGCCCGGCGGCGTGCAGGATTACCTTGATATGACGGAGGCAATCAAGAACGGCAAGGATCCGTTCGCGGACGAGAAGTCCGGCAAGACGGGCAAGGGACGCAAGAGCGGCGATGCCGACGGTTCCGCGGCGAATGCCGGTTCGGTTGCCGCAGGCTCCGCGGCTTCCTCTGGCGAATCGGCCAAGTCCGCGCCGAAGCTCACCGGCAAGGCGTTCCACGAGGCGTCCAAGCGCGTCGCCGCGATCGAGCGTAAGCTGTCCAAGCTCGAAGAGCAGAAGGCCGATCTGGAACATCAGATGGCGTCGCACGACCCGAGCGACTATGAAGGTCTGAACAAGCTCAACGAGCAGCTGCAATCCGTTGCGGATGAATCCGAATCCCTTGAAACGGAGTGGATGGAGCTCTCCGAACAGCTCGAGTAGTGCCTTCCGCCATGCCGGTACGTTCGAAGAACGCGACCGAATCGTTCGACGACCAGATCACCAGCCGGTCCCCGGCATTGGCGACGTGACATTCGTACCGTCCGCGCCAATTGCCGGACAGGGTGTGCATGTTGTGGCGGCGCTCGTCAATCTCGGCGTCAATGGCATCATATGCCATTCAGCTGTATTTGGTGTCGCGCGGAACCAATGCGACCTTCATCGGATTCATCAGCGGCGGGCATATCGTTGACGATGCTTG
>DBKS01000016.1:0-3190 GCA_002298605.1 Bifidobacterium sp. UBA744
CCGCGATCCAAGCGGAGCGGACAACCGGAGCCAATCGGCCGCCCCAGGGCAAGAAGCCGGTCGAAGGCAGACTGATCATCGTGGTGGTGGCGCTGTCCATCCTCACGTTCCTCGGCATTCTCTCGGAAACCTCGCTGAACATCGCATATTCGACGCTGATGGGGGAGTTCTCCGTGTCCGCCGACGTGGTGCAATGGCTGACCACCGGATATCTGCTGCTGCTTTCCGTGTCCATTCCCACCTCACCCTTCCTGGTGCGCACCTTTCCCACCAAGGCCTTGTTCACCGTGTCCGTGGCAGTGTTTTCCAGTGGCACCGTGATCGGCGCGTTGGCCATCAATTTTCCATTGCTGCTCGCCGCGCGACTGATCATGGCCTTGGGCACCGGCATCTCGCTGCCGTTGCTGACCAGCATCATTTTGGAGAAGGCGGCGCTTGAGCAGCGTGGCATGATGCTGGGGCTCGTCAGCCTCGTCACTTGCGCTGCCCCTGCCATCGGCCCGGTGTTCGGTGGTGTGGTGATGGAATACCTCAACTGGCATTGGATCTTCTATGCGATGCTGCCGTTCCTGGTGATTTCGCTGGTGATGGGCGTTGCGACCGTACCTGATATCCGGCATGCCGGTGACGGGGCCGGCGTCCGCCTGTCGTTGCCCTCGCTGCTATTGGTGGCGGCGGGTCTGTCCGGTCTGATCGTGGCGGTGAGCTTCTTCACTTCTTGGCATGGCGACTGGCGGTTCTGGGCGGTGCTGTGCTCCGCCATAGCCGTGCTGGCGATATTTGCCGTCATGCAGCTGCGCATGGCCCATCCGCTGGTGGAAATCCGCACCTTCGCCTATCCGGGGTTCTCGCTGGGCATGCTCATTCTGCTGATGAGTTCCGGCGGCGTGCTGGGGCTGAACTTTCTGCTGCCCATCCTCCTGCAGCGCGGTTTCGGCCAAACCAGCATGGTCGCCGCGCTCGTATTGCTGCCGGGCGCGGTGGTGGGTGCTGTTTCCGCGCCGTTGATCGGCGGGACGTTGAAGAACCATTTCCCGCCCAGATTTATCATCTGCGGTTTTATCGGCGTAAGTGTTATGGACATGGTGCTGATGCTCGGCGGCAGGCATGAGGTGGCGGTGGCTGTGGCCTATGCGTTGTTCATGGCGGCTTCCGGCTTCGTGCTGGTGCCGGATCAGACCCATGCGCTGAACCAGCTTCCGTCCCATATGAACGCCGATGGTTCGGCCGTGATGAACACCGTCCAGCAGTTGGCCGGCGCCATCGGAACCGCCGTGGCCAGCGCGCTGATCACCGAATACAGCTCATATGGGTTGGCGGGCGGAATGGGCGAGTCCCAAGCCTATTTGTCCGGTTTCGCCTCAAGCATGCGTGTGCTGCTTGGCCTTGGCGTGACCGGCATCGTGCTCGCCTCGCTCATGTTCCGCTTTTCCTCGCGCCTGCCGCCCGAACCGGCTGAGGCGTGACGCGCCGGTCGGCTTGCGCGCCCCCGTGTCGGTCGTGTGGCTAGACTGAACTACCGTGGATGATGAACTGTTCGTCAGGGCTTCGGTGCCCAAGGTTTATTTCACGCTTTCGCTGCCCGTTGTATTCAGCATGCTGGTGTCGATGGTCTACAACATGGTTGACACATTTTTCATCGCCCACACCGGCAACACCGACATGGTCGCCGGTGTTTCCCTGGCGGCTCCCGTCGTCACCGTGATGATCGCCCTGGGCGATATCTTCGGCCTTGGCGGCAGTTCGGTTATTTCCCGTCTGTTCGGCAGGCATCGCTATGATGACGGCCGACGCCTGTCCGCCTGCTGTTTCTGGGGCGCGGTCGTCGTCGGCGCGGTTGTCATCATGCTTGGCGCGATCTTTCATGATCCGATCCTGAGTGTGCTCGGCGCGGACGAACGCACCTGGGCGTATGCCTCGCCGTTCTACACGATCATCATCGCCGGATCGCCTCTGATTATCCTGTCGCTCACCCCCAACAACCTGTTGCGCTGCGAGGGGTTCGCCGTGCCATCCATGATCGGCGCGGTCGGCGGCACCGTCGTCAACATCATCCTGAATCCCGTCCTCATTCAGGTGCTCGGCTGGGGAGCCGCCGGCTCCGCCACCGCCACCGTCATCGCCTATGGCGTGCAGGACCTCTATTACGTTTGGTTCCTTGCCCGCCGCAGCCGCAATCTCTCGCTCGATCCGCGTCTGGCCCGTCTCTCGGCGAAGGAGGTCGGCGAGATCCTGATCATCGGCATACCCGCTTCGCTGACCAATATCATGCAAAGCGTCGGCCTGGTGATGGTCAATCTGTTCCTGCTCGCCTATGGCACTGACGCGGTCGCAGCCATGGGCATCGTATTGAAGATCATGATGATCGCCGTATTGGTGCTGGTCGGTTTCGCCTTCGGCGCGCAGCCTCTGATCGGATACAACTACGGTGCCGGGAATTTCGAACGGCTTGGACATGTGATGCGTTTCTCCTACGGATTCCTGTGCCTGTATTCCGTTGTGGCGACTGTTGTGCTGTCGCTGCTGGCCCGGCCACTGATGGGGTTCTTCATCGATGACGAGACGGTGATCGTCGAGGGGACGGGCATGCTGCGCGTGCAGCTGCTGTCCGTGGTGTGCGTGGCGATCGTCATGGTCACCACCTGCACGTTCCAGTCGGCCGGCAAGGCCGTCGGCGCATTGGTGCTGTCGATTTCCCGCCAGGGGGTCGTGCTGGCCGCCGCCCTGTGGGTCGGATCGCGCCTCTTCGGCTATCAGGGAGTCATCGCAGCCCAGGCCGTTGCCGATCTCGTCACCGCTGTCATGGCGGTCGTGCTGTTCGCGACGCTCCTGTCCGATCTGCGCCCGGGACGGGCCGTCGCGGCGAAGGAGGACGGAAGGCTTCCGTCGGTTGATTCGCATCGGTGAAGCCGGCGTATGGCGTGGATAGGCGTGACAGCGGAAGGGCGCTGCGCGACACGCCCGGCGTGACTTACCTGGAATTCGATGTCGTGCTACGGTGATTCACGTTTCAAAATCGCATGGCCCTGTGTCGTGCCGGCTTCGCGCCGGCGTTCAATGACAACATCGGTCATGCGTTTTTCTTTGCCGGCTGCGCCACACGCCATGCCGCATAAGCAGCCATCACATGCACATTGGCCCACCGGGCCTGAACAAGAGAGGGGTTTATGCTGTCCGCATCCCAGCGATC
>DBKS01000016.1:3298-12639 GCA_002298605.1 Bifidobacterium sp. UBA744
CTCGGCGCGTTCCTCGGCATGCTGTCCGAAACCTCGATGAACATCGCGTTGCCGGCCCTCTGCGACGAGTTCGGCATCACCACCGGCACGGCGCAGTGGATGGTCGTCGGCTATATGCTCGCCATCGGCATTGTGCTGCCCTGCGTGGGATTGCTGCTCAAATGGGTGAAGGCCAAAACCCTGGTGATCGTGGCGCTCTGCTGCTTCCTCGTCGGCGCCGTGGTCTCCGCCGCTTCGCCCGTGTTCGCCCTGGTGCTCGCGGGCCGCATTCTGCAGGGCGTGGGCACCGGCATCGTGCTGCCCTCGATGTATGCGGCGATCATGCGCGTCTTCCCGCCGGCCCAGATCGGCGCCGCCAACGGCGTGGCCGGGCTGGTCATCATGTTCGCGCCCGTGATTGGCCCCACCCTTGCCGGTCTGCTCATCGGCATGTTCTCCTGGCGTGCCATCTTCGCGCTGTTCGCCGTCGTGTCGGTTGCCGCCATCGCATGCACGGCCGTGTTCTTCGTCACTCCCATTGAAACGACCCGTCCGCGCATCGACGTCATCTCCGTCGTGGCGTCCGTCATCGGATTCGGCTGCCTGGTCGCCGGCGTGAGCCTGGTGTCGGATATGGGCGCCTCCGGCGTCGTCATCGGACTGCTTGTTGTCGGCGTGCTGGTGTTGGCGTTCTACGTCTGGCGTCAGCTGCACCTCGAATCCCCGCTGCTGGATCTGAAGATCCTCGGGCTGCGGTCCTTCACCGTGCCCGCGTTGATGGTCACCTGCTCCTTCGCCTGTACGCTGGCCATCATGTACATCGCGCCGCAGGAGCTCCAGCGGGGTCTGGGATTTGACGCCACCACTGCGGGCTTGCTCATGCTCGCCGGCGGCGTGGTCAACGCCATCTGCTCGTTCGGTGCCGGTCGTCTGTTCGATCGTTTCGGCGCCGTGCCGCTGGTGCGCCTCGGCGCGCTGCTGGCCATCGTTGGTTCCGTGTTGTTCCTCATGATCGGCGTGGGCACGGTGCCGGCGTTCTTTGTGCTGGCGCATGTGGTGTTCATGATCGGCATCCCGTTCATGCAGCAGTCCGCCCAGTCCGCCGCGCTCAAGGGCCTGCCCCATCATCTCGCGGCCGACGGCTCCACGATCCTCAACACCATGCAGCAGGTTGTGGGCGCGGTCGGCACCGCCATCGCCACCTGCCTGCTGATGGCGGGACAGGCTGCCGGCACGGCGGGGGAGTCCGCGGCTCAGGGTTTCGTGACCGGATCTCGCCATGGCTACATCTTTGGCCTGGTGCTGATCGTCATCGCCCTGCTGCTCTCGTTCCTGCATAGGGAGCAGCGTCAATAGCAATAGGCCGTTGACGCGCTGCAGGCGCTACCGGGCAATCGGGCGTAGGCGATTGGCTTCGTCGAAGCAGGATCGGTAGACGAGCAGCATGATCAGGCTGTCGGCCAGTAGGGTCAGTGCGGCGATGGCCGCGAGAATCACGAACTGGTATTTGGCGGCATCGAGAGGGTCGCCTCCGGCGATGACCTGACCGGCCATCATGCCGGGTATGGTGACGATGCCGGCGGAGGCCAACGAGGCGGTGGTCGGCATCAGCCCCAGTCTGATCGACGACACCACCGACGGGCGCGACGCCTCCCATGGCGTTGCGCCCAGCGCCAGCAGCATGCCGATGTCGTCGCGTCGATCCTTCATCGACTCGAAGAACCGGCTCAACCCCACCGCCAACGCCGAGACGGTGTTGCCCAGCAGCATGCCTGCCAGCGGTACCACCAGTTGCGGCGCATACCATGGCTGTGGGCGCACGATCAACTCGGTGACCAGCGACACCATCAGCAGCAGGGTGACGGACAGCGCCAGCAGCACCGGGACAATCAGCCCGCGATGCAGCGTTTTCGGCGCGTTTTTCGCGCGCGACAGCGTGATCTGCACGCCTGCCGTCAACATCAGCACCAGCAGGGCCAGTACCAGCCACGGATTGTTCGAGCGGATCACGAAGCCCATGATCACACCCATCGCGCACAGTTGCAGCAGCGCGCGGCACGCCGACCACATCAGTGTGCGCCCGATGCCGATGCGCATCAGTCCGGAGATGCAGGCTGCGGTCGCGACCATTAGCATCGCGGCGAAGAGGCCCCAGACGTCGATCGGATAGGAGCTGCCGGTCATCTTGTCTCCTCCGTTACGCCGATTTGGGCAAGTCGGCTGTGCTCCAGCCGCATGATCCGCGTCGCCAGACCATCCGCCGGTCGGTGGCGAATGCGCACGATCGCCATGCCGCCATCGTGGGCGGCGCGGGCCATGAGGGCGGCGACCAGTTCGGCATTCGCGTCATCCAATCCCGCGTCCACCTCGTCAGCCAGCAACAGCTTCGGCTCCGTCAGCAAAGTGCGCGCCAAACAGACGCGCGCCGCCTGGCCGCCTGATAAATCATGCGGCGGGCGGGAAAGCTCGATGTCGGAGCAGCCCATCGAATCCAGCATCGATCTCAACTTGGCGTCGTCGGGGGCTTTGACCTCACGTCGGACCGCCAATGAGAACGGCATCCGGAGCGCTTCGGCCACGCTTGATCCAGTGAGTATGGGTTGCTGCGGCACATACGCCACAAGGCTCCGCCATTGTTGGGGAGTGTACTCGGACGAGTCGCGGCCTTCCACCGCGAACGTCCCGTGGGCATACGGGTTCAGCAGTGCGAACGCGGTCAGCAGACTGGACTTGCCCTCACCCGAAGGACCGGTAAGATCCACGATTTCGCCCGCGTCGATGGAAAAGCATCCGGTGAAGAGCGTCCGCCGTTCGTTTCCATTTTCCTGCGAAGGCATCGCACAGCCGACATTGCGGGCCGCAAACAGATGTGTCATGTCTCGCACAATACGCCTTGTATGGACATATGCGATTCCACGGGGCGAGGGGTGTTCAGAGATTGCGGATTTCCGCGCCGAACGGCCATAGGGCCAGCTTGGCCATTTTGAACGACTGGATGCCGAAGGGAATGCCGATGATGGTGATGCAGTTGAATATGCCGGCGATGAGATATCCCATCGCCATCCACCAGCCGACCAACATCACCCACAGGACGTTGGCAAACGTTGATCCCAAACCGCCGCCGTATACGACGGTTTTGCCGAAAGGCGTCAGCGTAAGGGTGGCCATTTTGAAGGCTTGCAGTCCCAGCGGGATGCCGATGATGGTGATGCACAGCGCGAGGCCGATCGCCAACCAGGCGAAGGCGATGACCAGTCCGCCCAGAATCAGCCACAGAATATTGCCCGACAAACGCATGCTTGCATCATACGTGGTCGCATCAACAGGCGCCGCCGTTCGGCTTTCGTGCGCATACGCGAGCTCGGTCCTGCGGATGCGTTGCAGAGAGTGCTCCGGGAAAATCGTGCCGCGGAGTCACGGCTTGGCGTCCGGCCACACGTCGTCATATGGCATGCCGGTAAGCTGCTCGACGGTGCGCCTGGTGCGAGGATCCACGGTATGCTTCGCGCCTCCGGATCGCAGGCGATCAATTTCCCCGAGCAGTTCGTTATCCGTGCGGCGATCGAGGATCAGGCTGCGTGACACAATCCAGGCGAGCACGACGCCGACAAGATAGATGCCCAAGGTGATCGATGCCAAGCCGATCTGGGCGCCGAATGGCTGCGTGTCACGCTGCGCATCGAATCCCGTGGCTCTCAGCGCCACGCCGACGCTCATGGCCACGATGCCGGAGCAGAGTTGGCGGAAGAACGCCTGGACGCCGGCGAAGGTGGCCGATCGATTTCGTTCGGTGACGATCCGATCCACATCGGCGATCAGCGGGAAGATCTGCCAGGGCAGGAATCCGGCTGAGGTGCGGAACGCAAAGAACACCACCGCACCCGTGACGGCGAACGCGGTCCAGGCGCCTCCGGCCAGTGTGCCACGCAGCAGCCAGGCGCCGAGCATCCAGACCAAGCCAATGCCCATACCTGAGAACCCAATGGAGAACAGCGTCCGGGGGCCGAACCTGATCATGCCCCAGTTGCATACCGGCATCAGCGGCAGAGCCAGCGCCGACAGTGTGAGCAGCAACGAGGCGAACGCGGCGGTCTGCCCCCAATTGAAGATCACGAAGTAGGCGAAGGTTTGGCCGAATATATCCATGCCGCACATCAGTAACAGGTAGATCGCCAGATGCTGGCGGAAGGAGCGTATGCGTAAGGTGGAAACGTACTCGCATACCAGCTTGACCATGCGCTTCGCCCAGCCGGAGACGCCGACGTGCAGATGGTCGAGCGAACCGTCAGCATAGGCTGCGAAGCCGGCTTCCTCCGGACTCAGCTCCCATGTGGAGCGCCAGCAGATGAACAGCGTAATCGAGAAGAGCACGGTGAAGCTCATGGTGAAGATCTGGTAGCTGGAGGCCCTGTCCTCGCCGAGAGTCGAAAGCGTCGCCGACCCGATCAGAGGTATGAGCGTGCAGGACCCGTTCGAGATGAACAGTCTCGTGCTGCTGAGCAGGGTGCGGCCCTTGAAATCGGTGGTCATTTCGCTGGGCAGCGCATTGTAGGCGGTCATGAAGATCTGGCTGAGCATGATCCAGATCATGTATATGCAGAAGTACGCTTCGGGATTCAGGCCCGGAACCCACATCAGCATGCCGACGAGCACTATCGGCGACATGATGAGCAGCAGCAGTCGGCGACGACCGAACCGGCGCCCGATGGGGAAGCGGTAGAGATTGTCGGAGAGTGCGCCGAAGAACAGGGCCGAGAAGGCCGAAATAATGGTGGACATGCCGATGATCGTCTGCGCGGTTTGGATGTCGAGGTCGCAGAAACGCGTCCAGAACAGCGACAGGTACGTCATGGTGAGCGTCATCTGGCCGCCGCCGTAGAAGTCCCCGATGCCGAAGCCTATCGATTGGCGCAATGAGATCGTCGTGGTGGTCCGCGGCGGCGCGGACGAAGTTGCTTGGCTGGGCATGGTCACACCATAGCAAGTGCGGCCGCCAATGAAGATTGTCTCACCATGTGGTCATATAGCCGTTCGGAAAGGAGGTTATAGCCGGTTCTCAGCCTTTGGCCGCACAGGGGCGTATAAGACCCTATAAGCAGCGCATATATGGCGAATGGCCGATTTCCGCCATTTTCGCGGCATGGCGGGGTTACGGTTGAAGGGCATTCGTTGAGATGGAGATCCGCTCCGAGCGGCAGCCGCGCGGCGGTGACCACCTCAACGGCCAACGAATACGAGAAGAGAGGAACTTCCCATGACCGCATCTGTGCAGCAGCCGGCCGGCAACCCCGAGGAGCCGGTGCGCGTCAACCACACGCTTCGCAACACCATCATCGCCATCATTGTGGTGGCTCTCGTCGCAGTCGGTGGCTTCTTCGGCTACCGCGCCTACGCCCACAGCGTCGATTCCGCCGTCAAAGGCTCCAAGAACAACCCGGTGAAGATCGGCGTCGTCGGCGCCACCGATCCGGACTTTGTGGCCTTCAAGGCCGAGGCCGAGAAGCAGGGCATCTACGTCGATCTCGTGGACTTCCAGGACTACACTTCCGAGAACCCCGCACTTGATTCCGGAGAGCTTGATCTCAACGAGTTCCAGCACCTGCTGTACCTCGCCAACTACAACGTGAAGAACAATAAGGATTTGCAGCCCATCGGCGGCGTCGTGGTCTACCCGCTGTCCCTGTACTCCAAGAAGGTCAAGTCCGTCGACCAGATCAAGCAGGGCGACACCGTGGCGATTCCGAACGACGAGACCAACCAGGCCCGCGCCATCGGCGTGCTCCAGAAGGCCGGCCTCGTCCAGCTCAAGGGCGACTGGACCCCGCTGTCCACCCCGGCAGACATCGATACCGACAAGAGCAAGGTCAAGGTGACCCCGCTGAAGGCCGAGCAGATCGCCAACGCGCTGAGCGACCCGCAGGTTGTGGGAGGCGTCGTCAACAACGATTATGTGGCGGACGCCGGCATCAGTCTCGACGAGGCCGTGTACGCGGACAAGGCCGAAGGCGAGGAAGCCCGCCCGTACATCAATGTCTTCGTGTCCCGCAAGGCGGACGTGGACAACGAGACCTACCTCAAGCTCGTCCAGATCTACCACGACACCCAGGCGGTCCAGGACGGCCTGTCCGAAAAGTCCTCCGGCACCGCCGTCTCCGCGAAGGACTACTCCAAGGCCGAGCTCCAGGGCTTCCTGAGCGACCTCGAGTCCGAAGTCAAGGCGAAGTGATCGCGGGTCCGCAAAACCGGGCGGACAGGCCGATATCATTTCCATCGAATGCGGTATGCGGCCTTCTCCTTTCCCTCTGGCAAGGAGAAGGCCTTGTCCCGCGCACAGCGCAAGATGCAAGAAAGGACGGCTCATGACCAACGAAGCAGGCGCGTCTGAACCGATCATCGTGTTCGACCATGTGGTCAAGGAATTCAAACAGCGGGGGGGCGGCAAGTCGGCGAAGGTCGCTCGCGCGGTCGACGATGTGAGCCTGACCATCAACGCCGGCGACATCTTCGGCATCATCGGCTATTCGGGGGCCGGCAAATCCACGCTGGTCCGTCTGATCAACGCGCTCGAGACGCCGACGAGTGGAACCGTGACGGTACTGGGCAATGACATCACCGGACTGTCCGAGTCGAAGCTCAGGCCGATTCGCCAGAAGATCGGCATGATCTTCCAGCAGTTCAACCTGTTCTCCTCGAAAACCGTCGCCCAGAACATCGCCTATCCACTGCAGCTCGACCATTGGCGCAAGGATTATCAGGAACGCCGCGTCAAGGAGCTTCTGGAGTTCGTCGGCCTTTCCGAACATGCCAACAAATACCCCTCCCAGCTGTCCGGCGGCCAGAAACAACGCGTCGGCATCGCCCGTGCCCTGGCCACGAACCCCAAGATCCTGCTCGCCGACGAGGCGACCAGCGCCCTCGACCCCACCACCACCAGCGAAGTGCTTCAGCTGCTCAAGCGCGTCAACGAGCAGTTCGGCGTCACCATCGTGCTCATCACCCATCAGATGAACGTGGTGCAGGAAATCGCCAACCGCGTGGCGGTGATGAGTTCCGGACGCGTGGTGGAGGGCGGTGACGTGTATGACGTCTTCGCCGCGCCGCAGCAGGCGGTCACCAAACGCTTCATCGCCACGGCCCTGCGCGGTCTTCCCGAGGCCGAGCGCGTCGAACAGATGCATGCCCAGAACGCCGGCCGGATCATTTCCGTGGTCATCCGTCAGCAGGACGTCACCCGCGGCAGCACGGTCGTCCCCGCTTCCGGACAGAACATTTCGACGACCATCGCCGCGTATCCGTCGGTCGCCACGTCCATCCTCTATGGCGGCATCGATACCGTGACCGGTCAGGGCATTGGGGCGATCACCTACGAAATCAGGGGCTCGCAGAACGATGTCGACGCGTTCCTCGCCTCGCTGCGCTCCAAGTCGGACGTCATCGACTTCGGCGACGCCGCCAATCCCCATGACTACGACACCGCGATCGAGGAAGGAGTCACGCGATGATCACCCTTGCCAACACCACCACCAATTGGGAGGTCCTCAAACCGATTCTCGCGCAGTCCGTGGTACAGACCCTGCAGATGGTACTGACCACACTGGTCGTCGGCGGGTTCCTTGGTCTGATCCTCGGCGTGATTCTGTACGGCACCCGTCCCGGCAACCTCTTCGAGAACGCGGTCGTCTATCGCATCCTCGATGTGATCATCAACCTGATCCGACCGATTCCGTTCATCATCTTCCTTGCGGCCATGCAGCCGGTCACGATCGTCGTGGTCGGCACCTCAATCGGCACGGTGGCCGCGATCTTCCCGATGTGCGTGATGTGCACCATGGCCACGTCACGCCTGGTGGAGCAGAATCTGGTCACGGTCGATCCCGGCATCATCGAGGCGGCCCGCTCCATGGGCGCCTCGAAGCTCACCATCGTGCGTACGGTGCTGATTCCCGAGGCGCTGGCACCGCTGATCCTCGCCTACGCGTTCCTCTTCATCGGCGTGCTCGACATGTCGGCCATGGCCGGCTATATCGGCGGCGGCGGACTGGGCAACTTCGCCATCGCCTACGGCTATCAGAAGTTCGACCAAGGCGTCACCTGGACGGCCGTGATCATCATGATCGTCCTTGTGCAACTTGTCCAGGGCATCGCCAACGCGGTCGCCAAGCGGCTGCTCAATCGCGGTGCGTGATTCCGCCCGCGTAGAATCAGGAACCATGACTGTCAAGATCTCGATCACTCCGGAACTCATCGATATCCGCCACCATCTGCACGCTCATCCCGAGCGCAGTTTTGAGGAGTTCGAAACCACCCGATACCTCGGTGACCTGCTGCATGCGCATGGCATCGAAACATGGCGGCTGCCGAAACCCCTGGAGACCGGAGTGATCGCGGACATTCACGGAACCGCCGGAGACGGCCCCATCGTCGGCCTGCGGGCGGATATCGACGGCCTGCCGATCCAGGAGGACACGGGACTGCCGTTCTCGTCCGTCAATGACGGCGTCATGCACGGCTGCGGCCATGACCTGCATATGAGCGGTCTGCTCGGCGCCGCATTCTGGCTCGCCGAGCATCGCGACCAGTTCGCCGGTACGATCCGACTGGTGTTCCAGCCCGCCGAGGAACTTGGACAGGGCGCACGCCGCGTCATCGCCTCCGGGGCGGTGAAAGACCTCGATGCGATCATCGGCACGCATAACAATCCGAACTATGCGCCCGGCGAAATCGCCGTCGGCACCGAACCGATGATGGCCGGATGCGTCAAATTCCATGTCGTCCTGCATGCATCCGGATCCCATGCCGGCTACCCGCATAAGGGCACCAGCCCCATTGAGGCGCTCGCCACGATGATCCTCGAGCTGCAGACCATCGTCAGCCGCAATATCTCGCCGTTCCATGCGGTCGTGCTGTCGATCACCGAAATGCATGGCGGCCATGTCTGGAATGTGGTGCCGGCGACGGCTGGATTCCAAGGCACCGTGCGGTTCTTCGACAACAACGACGAGAAGAAGGTCCACCAGCGTTTTGTGGACGAGGTCGAATCCACCGCGCGCGCCTTCGGCATCCGTGCGGATATCGACTGGGACTGCCTGCAGCAGCCGCTCGTCGGCGATCCGGTGCTCAGCCAGGCCGTCGCCGACGACGTGCATGAATACGCCAAGCTGCGCTCCATCCGCCCGTCGATGGCTGGTGAGGACTTCGAGGAGTTCAGCCGGCTCATGCCCGTGGCGTTCGGCTTCATCGGATCCAACGGCCGCCCCGGATGCCCCGATTGGCACAGCCCGCATTTCATCGGGCTTGATGGCGCCATAGAGCCGGCTGTGAACTTCTACGCCAACGCCGCGCTGCGGATGCTGCGGGAACTG
>DBKS01000016.1:12713-15247 GCA_002298605.1 Bifidobacterium sp. UBA744
ATATGCCCGCGTTAGGATAAGTGGCATGAGTGAACTGACTTTCGCCTTGGCCCAGATCGATACCTGTGTGGGCGATCTTGAGGGAAACGCCGCCAAAATCCTCGACTATTGCCGTCGCGCCGCGGAAAGGCGCGCAGCCGTGGTGGTGTTTCCGGAAATGACCATCACCGGCTATCCCATCGAGGATTTGGCTTTGCGCCGAACCTTCCGACAAGCCGCCTGGGACCGGGCGAACCGATTGGCTCAGGAACTCTCCTCAACCGGACTGGGCGGCCTGTACGTGGTTGCGGGCACCGTGGGCACCGATCCGGCCTCGCACGGCCCGACCAATCGACTGGTCGTTTTGCATGACGGCGTCGTGTGGTCCGGCTATGACAAGCATTTCCTGCCCAACTACGGCGTATTCGACGAATTCCGCATCTTTACCGCGGGCAACCGCTCCGTCACGCTTGAGATCGGCGGCAGGCGGCTCGGCTTTGCCATCTGCGAGGACATCTGGCAGGACGGCGGTCCGGTTTCCGAATTGGCGCGCCGGGGCGTCGACGTGCTCGTCACCATCAACGGGTCCCCCTATGAAGAGGGCAAAACCCACGTGCGGCGTGAAATCGCCGCCAACCGTGCGGCCGAGGTTGGCGCGCCGATCATCTACGTCAATCAGGTCGGGGGACAGGACGATCTGGTGTTCGACGGCGGTACCTTCGTGCTGAACGCCGACGGCACGCTGGTTGAGCGCTCGCCCCAGTTCATGGAGGATCTGAGCGTCGTCACCCTGACGGAGAACGGTACGATGCGCCCGGCGGCCGTCGCCCCCGACCTGGACCCGGACGAGGAGGTCTACACCGCCTGCGTGCTGGGGCTGAAGGACTACATGGCCAAGAACCATTTCCATGGCGTCACGCTCGGCCTGTCCGGCGGTATCGACTCGGCTCTGGTGGCCGCGATGGCGGCCGATGCGTGCGGCGGTCAGAACGTGTGGGGTGTCTCCATGCCGTCCATGTACTCCTCCGACGGGTCCAAGGACGACGCGGCGGATTTGGCCCGCAACATTGGCGCGCATTACGATGTGCAGCCGATCGAGCCGCTGTTCGGCGCCTTTCAGCGGCAGCTCGACCTGCATGATGTGGCGGCCGAGAACCTCCAGGCCCGCATTCGCGGCGTCATCGTCATGGCCTATTCCAATTCCAAGGGACTGCTCGCCGTGGCCACCGGCAACAAAAGCGAGTTGGCGTGCGGCTATTCCACCATCTACGGCGACGCCGTGGGCGGCTATGCCCCGATCAAAGATCTGCTGAAGACGCGCGTGTGGGAGCTTTCCCGTTGGCGCAACAGGGCCGCGGCCGCCGGCATGGGCATTGGCGGTCTGCATATCGTGGGCAACGAGGAGGGGCGTCCCGGCGTGCCGCTGCCCGGGGGCGTGATGATCCCCGTCGCCTCCATCGAAAAGGCCCCGAGCGCCGAGCTGCGTCCCGGCCAGAAGGATTCCGATTCGCTGCCCGAATACGAACTGCTCGATCAGGTGCTCGCCGCCTATATCGAACACGCCCATGGGCGTGCCGATCTGCTGGCCGACGGATTCGACGAGCAAACCGTCGACACGGTGATGCGCCTGGTGGACCGCGCCGAGTGGAAGCGACGCCAGTACCCGCTCGGTCCCAAGGTGACGGCTTTGGCCTTCGGTCGCGACCGCCGTCTGCCGGTGACAAGCGCGTTCAGGGAATAGGGAACAGCCTGATCCGGTTGCAGGGTGCAGGGCGTGCGTCGTATCGGCCCTGGCCCCGGGATCGTGAAGGGAGCATGAGATATGGATACATCCAAGATGTGGTATTTCAACACCGTGAGGAACGAGCCGGAATTGGGTCCGCGTTCCCCCATCGGCCAGCGCATGGGACCGTACAAGTCCCGTGAGGAGGCCCTGAGGGCGTGGGAGATCGTTCGCGAACGCAACCGCGTCTGGGAGCGGCAGGACGCCCGCTATCATGGCGTCGATCCCGATGACCCGAACGCTGCGAAATCGGTTTGAGGCGGCCGGAAAAACCTTGTAATCGCTGGGTTTGTGACCCCTGTCACAAAACCTGTAAATGTGAGGTACCTCACGACAAAATCCGAGGTTTTCTTCAGGGTTCCAGCTACACTTGTGTAGTGACGAAGGCGCACGGATGCGCATTCGATTACCACCAAGGAGTGAGTATGGCAGCAGTTGAAGAAACCGCCCTAACTCAGGAAGAGCTCGACGCCAAGGCGTGGAACGGCTTCAAAGAGGGCAATTGGCAGAAGGATATTGACGTTCGCGACTTTATCCAGAAGAACTACACCCCGTACGAGGGTGACGCGTCCTTCCTTGCCGATGCGACCGAGAACACCAAGTTCCTGTGGAAGTACCTCGACGACAACTTCCTTGCTGTGGAGCGCAAGCAGCGTGTCTATGACGTGGATACCCACACCCCGGCCGACATCGACGCTTTCCCGGCTGGCTACATCGACGGCAAGTCCCGTGAGGAAACTCGCGATAACGTGATCGTCGGCCTGCAGACCGA
>DBKS01000016.1:15356-16432 GCA_002298605.1 Bifidobacterium sp. UBA744
GGCGTCTTCGGCGTCTACACCAAGCAGATCAAGATCGCCCGCCACAACAAGATTCTCACCGGTCTGCCGGATGCCTACGGCCGTGGCCGCATCATCGGCGATTACCGTCGTGTCGCCCTGTACGGCGTCAACAAGCTGATCGAGTTCAAGAAGCGCGACAAGGACTCCATCCCCTACCGCATCGATTTCACCGAGCCGGAGATCGAGCACTGGATCCGCTTCCGCGAGGAGCACGACGAGCAGATCAAGGCCCTGAAGAAGCTCATCAAGCTGGGCAACGAGTACGGTCTGGACCTGTCCCGTCCGGCTCAGAACGCTCAGGAAGCCGTTCAGTGGACTTACATGGGCTACCTGGCCTCCATCAAGTCCCAGGATGGCGCCGCAATGTCCTTCGGCCGTAACTCCGCGTTCCTGGATTGCTACATCCAGCGCGATCTCGACAACGGCGTGATCGACGAGACCCGCGCCCAGGAGCTCATCGACAACATCGTGATGAAGCTTCGCATCGTGCGCTTCCTGCGCACCAAGGACTACGACAACATCTTCTCCGGCGATCCGTACTGGGCGACTTGGTCCGATGCCGGTTTCGCCGACGATGGTCGTCCGCTGGTCACCAAGACCTCCTTCCGTCTGCTCAACACCCTGACTCTTGAGCACCTCGGACCTGGTCCTGAGCCGAACATCACCATCTTCTGGGATCCGAAGCTGCCTGAGGCGTACAAGCGCTTCTGCGCCAAGATCTCCATCGACACCTCCGCCATCCAGTACGAGTCCGATAAGGAGATTCGTGCTCACTGGGGTGACGATGCCGCTATCGCATGCTGCGTCTCCCCGATGCGCGTCGGCAAGCAGATGCAGTTCTTCGCCGCTCGTGTGAACTCCGCCAAGGCGCTGCTGTACGCCATCAACGGTGGTCGCGATGAGATGACCGGCATGCAGGTGATCGACAAGGGCGTTATCGATCCGATCAAGCCCGAAGCCGACGGCACCCTCGATTACGAGAAGGTCAAGGCCAACTACGAGAAGGCCCTTGAGTGGCTGTCCGAGACGTATGTGCTGGCTCTGAACATCATCCA
>DBKS01000016.1:16502-16966 GCA_002298605.1 Bifidobacterium sp. UBA744
CTTGGTTGCGGCATGTCCGGCCTGTCCATCGCCGCCGACTCCCTGTCCGCCTGCAAGTACGCCAAGGTGTACCCGATCTACAACAAGGACGCCAAGAACCTTGAGGGTCACGAGTACGAGTACGTTGAGGGCGCTGACGACGATCTGGTCGTCGGCTACCGCACCGAGGGCGAGTTCCCGATCTACGGCAACGATGATGACCGCGCCGACGACATCGCGAAGTGGGTTGTCTCCACTGTGATGGGCCAGGTCAAGCGTCTGCCCGTGTACCGCGGCGCCGTCCCGACTCAGTCCATTCTGACCATCACCTCCAACGTCGAGTACGGCAAGAACACCGGTTCCTTCCCGTCCGGCCACAAGAAGGGCACCCCGTACGCTCCTGGTGCGAACCCGGAGAACGGCATGGATTCCCACGGCATGCTGCCGTCCATGTTCTCCGTCGGCAAGATCGACTACAACGACGC
>DBKS01000029.1:0-11182 GCA_002298605.1 Bifidobacterium sp. UBA744
ACACCATCACCCCTGACGGCCTTGGCCGCGACGAGGAAGAGCGCATCGGCAACCTGGTCGGCATCCTGGACGCCGGCAACGGCCACGGCCTCTACCACGCGAACATCAACGTTCTGCGCAAGGAGACCATGGAGGACGCCGTCGAGCATCCCGAAAAGTACCCGCACCTGACCGTGCGCGTCTCCGGCTACGCTGTGAACTTTGTGAAGCTCACCAAGGAGCAGCAGCTCGACGTGATCTCCCGTACCTTCCACCAGGGTGCCGTCACCGACTGATTCACTCAGCCTGTGACCGGCTCTCCGAGGTAAGGCTCGGATGAGGTAAGACGCAAACGATGGGGCGGATCCTTAGGGGTCTGCCCCATTCGTCGTCTGTGTGCCCGGTGTCTCGGCATGCGTGAGAAGCGGGGAAAGGGAAGTGTCGCGCGTGACCTGCGCCACATCGTGAGCAAGGCCACATCGCCATAACGGCGTGCCACCGGCTGCGGCGGGAAAAGGGCAATACAATGAACTGCAGGTATTGACATAACGACACATGAATGCAGGAGGACGAGGATGTCTGCCACCACTCAGTTCCGCACCACCACACGGCACATGCTGAAGGAATCGAAGGAATACGCCAGCCAGACCCTCATGGGCGGTCTCTCGGGCTTCGAGTCGCCGATCGGACTTGACCGAAGGGATCGCATCGCGGCCCTGAGAACCGGCGACATCGGTTTCGTCCATTCCTGGGACATCAACACTTCGGTCGATGGTCCGGGCACGCGCATGACGGTGTTCATGTCCGGATGCCCGTTGCGCTGCCAGTACTGCCAGAATCCCGATACCTGGAAGATGCGCGACGGCCAGCCTGTGTATCTGGACGCGATGATCAAGAAAGTCGACCGATATAAGGATCTGTTCAAAGCCACCAATGGCGGCATCACCTTCTCCGGCGGCGAATCCATGATGCAGCCCGCGTTCGTCTCCCGCGTGTTCCATGCGGCCAGGGAGATGGGCGTGCACACCTGCCTCGACACCTCGGGCTTCCTGAACGCCAATTACACGGACGAGATGATCGAGGACATCGACCTGTGCCTGCTTGACGTCAAATCCGGCAACGAGGAGACCTATCAGAAGGTCACTGGTGGCACGCTGGCGCCGACCATCGAATTCGGCCATCGACTGGCCAAGGCAGGCAAGAAGATCTGGGTGCGATTCGTGCTGGTTCCCGGCTTGACCGATTCCGAGGAGAATGTCGACCAGGTGGCGAAGATCTGCGCGTCGTTCGGTGACGCCCTCGAGCATGTGGACGTCTTGGGCTTCCACCAGCTCGGCCGCCCGAAGTGGCATGAGCTGCGCATCCCGTATTCGCTGGAGAATCAGAAGGGACCCTCGGCCAAACTGCGCGAACGCGTGTCCAACCAGTTCAAGGATTATGGCCTGACGGTGTACTGACCGTGTACTGAGCGTGTACTGAGCGGCGGGCTCATCTGAAGGAATCCATGAAACCGACGGTGT
This sequence comes from Bifidobacterium sp. UBA744, assembly GCA_002298605.1. GTDB lineage: Bacteria > Actinomycetota > Actinomycetes > Actinomycetales > Bifidobacteriaceae > Bifidobacterium. Next base: position 1,500 of record DBKS01000029.1, read on the forward strand.
CAATACGGCGATTTCAGGCTGGAGGAATCTAGCCTTGAAGTATGGCTGACATCTATCAGTTTCCCCGAGCCTCAGGGATTCGAGGCTCGGGGATTGCGGATGTGACGCGGGCGGTGGACTGCACCTCGCCGGCGCGATCCGGCAAGGTGCCTGAAACGGTGTGGCGTGCAGTCGAAACGGTTCGCGCCATGCCTCGTCTCGCAGGGGTTCGGTATCGGGAGATCCCCGTGCCGACGGCACTGTGCGATTATGGCATAGGCGTGGAACTGTCATGCGACAGGCATGAGTCCTCCGGCTGGGTGATGGTGCTGTTCGACTGCGAGCCCCGACGTGAATGGCATGGCCATTGGCGTTGCGTTGCCTTCGCATCCATGCCGATGGACGCCGGTGAAATTGATGCCCTCACCACGCATATGACATGGGACGACGTGCATGAGACCTTGGTGGGCATTGGCGTCCGTCCGGATGATATCGGCGGCACGATAACGATGACGCGCAACACGTCGTTCGGCACGCTTGAGGGGGAATCGGTGAGCTGCGAAATGCGCGTGTCATGGACCCCTGCCACCATGGGGGACCGGGATGTCGACGCGGGTCGGCAGATCAATGCCTGGGGACGGGCCATGCTCGACATGCGTGCATCCTGACCGGGCCGGAATCGCAGATGACCGTATTTGCGAGATGCGGCACGTAGCCATATGAGGTACTGGCGGAAGTCTGGACGGCATGCCGACTTCCCCGTGATTTACGAAAAGGAGTCATCCCTGTGAAGCCGGAACATGAACCGCGCTTGCTCGCCGAACCACGAGGGGGTGTTCCCGAAGTCATCGATACGCTTGACGGATTCAGACGCATGGTCCAACGATTCGCACGGGCAGGCGGATCGGTGGCTGCGGACGCCGAACGGGCTTCCGGATTCCGGTATGGCCATGAGGACTGGCTGGTGCAGTTCAAACGCGAAGGCGCCGGTATTGCGCTGGTCGATCCGGTGGCCCTGTCCAGGGAGGGCGGAGACTGGCTCAGCTTCAACATGGCGGTAGGGGACGCCACATGGATCATCCATGACTCGCTGCAGGACCTTCCCGGATTCGCCGATCTCGGGATGAAGCCGAAAGCCCTGTTCGACACGGAAATCGCCGCTCGGATGCTGGGACTGCACCGATTCGGGCTGGCCGCCGTCACCGAGCACTATCTCGGATTGACGCTCGCCAAAGAGCATTCGGCGGCTGATTGGTCATACCGTCCATTGCCTAGAGACTGGCGCAACTATGCGGCGCTGGACGTCGAATTGCTGATCGAGCTGGAGACGGCCATGAGGCGGGATCTCAAGGCCAGCGGCAAAGACGGGTGGGCCGCCGAGGAATTCGCCTTTCTGCTCGGCAAAGGCATGCGGCCCCGGGAAACGCCCGAACAGCCGTGGCGGCACATTTCGCGCATCAATGTGCTGGGAAAGGACGCCAGGGGCCTGGCCGTCGCCCGGGAGCTGTGGATTCGCCGCGACGAGATAGCGAGGGCGCACGATATTGCGCCAAGTCTGCTGCTCGCTGACTCGTCCATTATCGAAGCCGCGGTGAAGAAGCCTCATAACGCAAGGGAATTCCGTGCCGTGCGCTCCCTGAACGAGCGCGTACGCATCCATATGGGCGACGATCGCGACAAAATGTTCGAACGGTATGCGCCGATCCAGCGTTCGGTCAAGCCGAGCGTCTGGAAGGACGCGATCGCCCGCGCCCTGGCCCTGAAGGAATCCGAGCTGCCCGTCCGCACGGCGGGGCACCCCGGCGACGAGGGGAACGCACCGCGATCCATGCGCTACTGGCAGGAGAAGCATCCGGAACGGTACCGCACGCTGCAGCAGGCGCGTGCGGTGGTCAACCAGATCGCCGAAGACACGCGCACCCCGGCCGACGTGATCATCAAACCGCAGATTATCCGCAACTTGTGCTGGACGGACAATCCCGGGCAACGCGATGTGGCCGAGTTCCTCGCCGAGCAGGGCGCGCGTCGCTGGCAGGTGAATCTGCTGGCAAAATCCGTGACCCGCGCTATCATGTAGAGGTTGCCTTAATGGCAGAACTGTATGGTTTCAAGAATATTGGAGCGTAAGCGTGAAAATCAGCGTTCGTAACCTCGAGCCGACCAAGGTGAAGCTCACCGTCACTGTCGATCCCGAAGAGTTTAACCCGTACCTCGACACCGCCCGCAAGGAGATCGCCAAGCAGGTCAACGTCCCCGGTTTCCGTAAGGGTCATGTGCCCGGCAAGATCATCGACCAGCGCTTCGGCTTCGGTGCCGTGGCCGGCGAGGCTGTGAACGCCGCCGTCCCGGAACTGTATTCCAAGGCCCTCGAGGAGAAGAAGATCCACCCGATGGCCCAGCCCGAGCTGGATGTGCAGGACGTGCCCCAGTCCGCCAAGGACGACACCAAGCTGAAGTTCGTGGCCACCGTCGAGCGTCGTCCCGACATCGAGCTGCCGAAGCTTGACGGCATGGTCGTCGAGGTCGCCCAGCCCGAGGTGAGCGACGACGACGTGGCGAAGCGTCTTGAAAACCTCCGCCAGCGTTTCGGCACCCTGGTGGGCGTCGATCGTCCGGCCGCCAAGGGCGATTTCGCCAATATCGACCTTGATGCGCAGATCGACGGCGAATCCGTGGACTCCCAGGAGGGCGTGAGCTACGAGCTCGGTTCCGGCACCATGCTTGACGGTATCGACGAGGCCTTGGAAGGCCTGTCCGCCGGTGAGGAGACCACCTTCGAATCCACCCTGCAGGGTGGCGACCACGAGGGCGAAAAGGCCCAGGTCAAGGTGAAGGTCAACTCCGTGAAGACCGAGGAGCTTCCGGAACTCGACGATGACTTCGCCCAGGAAGCCTCCGAGTTCGACACCTTGGATGAGCTCAAGGCCGATATCCGCAAGCAGTGCGAGGCCGATCTCGAGGCCCGTCAGGCCACCGACGCGCGCGACGCCTTCATCGCCAAGCTGCAGGAGGGCCTGGAGATTCCGGTGCCGAAGGGCGTGAAGAAGGAAGCCGTCGAGCAGCAGCTCAAGGGCATGACCCCCGATCCGGAGAAGGCCACCAAGGAGCAGAAGGCCCAGGCCGAGGAAACCGTTGAGAAGGAGCTCAAGGACCAGATCGTGCTCGACGTGCTGTCCGAGCAGATGGACGTCACCGTCTCCCAGAACGAGGTCTTCCAGTTCCTCGCCTCCATCGCCCAGCAGTACGGCATGGAGCCGAACGCGTTCATCAACGCGATCATCAAGAACGGCCAGATCGGCTCCGCCGTGCAGGAAGTCGGCCGCTCCAAGGGCATGGTCGCCGGCATGAAGGCCGTTACCTTCAAGAACCCGAACGGCGACGTGCTCGATCTGTCCAAGTATCTTGGCGAGGTTGAGGAGAATGAAGAGGATCAGTCCGTCGAGGCCGCTTCCGCCGCCGCCGCCGTGGCCGATGAAATCGCCAAGAAGGACGATGACAAGGCCGACGACGCCGAATGAGCCGGAGCCGGGACGTCTTGATCCGTTGAGGGCATGACGCCTTCGGTGATCTTCGCTTGGTGGGGGTTTGGGATTCCATATGGGATTTCGAACCCCCATTTGCGTTCCTGCCGCAGGCTTCGCTGCGTCGGCGCTGGAACGCTGCCCACGGTGCGGGGTACACTGGGGTGCGTTCGCAACCGCTCGGATAAAAGGATTGACGCTGTGACGACTACGTTCCACTCCACCCGTTCCACCACCGATTCGTTGACCTCCAAGCAGGCAATCCGCAAAGGCATCGCCGATGATGGCGGCCTGTTCGTGTCCGACTCACTGGGCGAGCGCAAGGTTGATCTGGCCAACATCGCCGCCAAAAGCTACCAGCAAATCGCCTATGACGTGCTGTCCGTGCTGCTGCCCGATTACGGCGAGGAGGAACTCGCCGCCTGCATCAGGGAAGCCTATGGCGACCAGTGGTCCGATCCCGCCATCACCCCGCTCAAGCCGTTGGGGGATGATTTCGTGCTTGAGCTGTTCAATGGCCCCACCTCGGCATTCAAGGACGTGGCCCTGCAGATCCTGCCGCGATTCATGGCCCGGACCGGTTCCGCCGGTTCCGTCGCCGACGAAAAGATCATGATTCTGACGGCTACGTCCGGCGACACCGGCAAGGCCGCGCTGGCCGGTTTCGCCGACGCCGCGGGCACGGGCATCACCGTCTTTTATCCCGAAGGCAAGGTCAGCCAGGTTCAGGAACTGCAGATGACCACCCAGGTCGGTGCCAATGTGCGGGTTGCCGCCGTCAAGGGCAATTTCGACGACGCCCAGTCGGCCGTCAAGCGCATTTTCGGCGACAAGGCCCTGTCGGACAAGCTGGCCGCCGATTCCCATGTGGTGCTGTCCTCCGCGAATTCGATCAACGTGGGACGTCTGGTGCCGCAGGTTGTCTACTACTTCTCCGCCTACGCCCAGTTGCTGCAGCAGCAGGTCATCAATACGGGCGATGAGGTGGAATTCGTGGTTCCCACCGGCAACTTCGGCGACATTCTCGCCGGGTATTACGCCAAGATGCTCGGTCTGCCCGTGAAGCATCTGGTGGTCGCATCCGACAAGAACAACGTGCTCTTCGACTTCCTGACCACGGGCTCCTACAACCGCAACCGACCGTTTTTCCAGACGATCAGCCCCTCGATGGACATCCTCATCTCGTCGAACCTCGAGCGCATGCTGTACTACTTCGCCGAGAAGGACACCCGTCTGATCGCCATGCTGATGAACGATCTCAAGGACTATGGCTGCTACGAGGTGCCCGAGGAGCTGCTGGCCAAGATCCGCCACGTCTTCGGCAGTGGCTGGGCCGATGAGGATCAGGTGCGCGGGGCGATCGCCGATTGCTGGAAGAAGAACCACTACGTCATCGATCCGCACACGGCCTGTGGCTACTACGTCATGCAGCAGATGCCCGCCGATCCGCTCACTCCGCGCGTGCTGTTGAGCACAGCCAGCCCCTATAAGTTCCCGCGTGTGGTGAACGAGGCCCTCGGCTTTGACGCCACCGGCTCCGACTTCGCCTGCATGGACGAGCTGTCCCGCCAGACCGGGACAATCGCTCCCGCCGCGCTGCGTGGCCTTGAGACCGCCGACGTTCGTTTTGACAAGGTGGTTGAGATTGACGATATGGAGGATTTCGTCGCCTCCGCCGCCCGGTCGCTCTGACCATAGGGGGCTGCGGGTTGCGCTGGGTAATCGGCGCGACCTCGTGAATTCGACGTGGCAGAGGGCCGCGAGTCATACGATTCGCGGCCCTCTGCCAATGGAAGTTCGATTATGCGGATTGGTTTCGTTGATCGGTCATATATGCCCCTTAGCGAAACCGGTCGATTTCTGTTCAGGCGTTCCCGGCCTTCGCGGATGACGGGACTCCCGGATCTCTGTGATGACCTTGCACGAACCAGTAGGCGAGCCCCACGAACACGGCGCCACCGAAGATATTGCCGAGAGTGGCGGCGGAAATGTTGTAGAGGATGCCGGTTACGGACACCACATCGGGATTGACGGCAGCGGATGGCGCATATCCGGAGAGCTTGGCGACCAGACCCATCGGCAGGAAGAACATGTTGGCCACGCAGTGTTCGAACCCGCAGGCGACGAAGGCGGTGATCGGCAGCAGAATGCCCAGGACCTTATCGGCCACGGAACGGGCGGCGAAGCCGATGCGCACGGCCAGGCAGACGAAGATGTTGCACAGAACGCCCCGGAAGAACAGCGTGAGCCAGCCGGGGGAGATCTTGGCGGCGGCCACCGAGATGGCGGTGGTGCCCGCCGCCGCGGAGTTAAGATCCAGAATGCCGGCGGCGGAGACCAGCGCCACGGCGATCAGTGCGCCGAACAGGTTACCGACCCATACGATCGCCCAGTTCTTCAGCATCTGTGCAATTGCGATGCGGTGCTCTGCCACGCCGGAAATCATCAGCGAATTGCCGGTGAACAGCTCGGAGCCGCAGCACAGCACCAGCACCAGTCCGAGACAGAAGGCAAGTCCTCCCAGGAGTTTTGCGGCGGCGAACGACAGTGCTGAATCCGAGGTGATCACGATGAAGAACAGCGCGCCAAATCCAATGAACGCGCCGGCGAACATGGCGGAGACCAGAAGTCTCGGTGTCGGCGTATGGACTTTGTTTTCGGCGGCGGCGTCGACCGCCTCCTCGACCTGCGACGGGGTGAGCGCGTTGACTGACGGTTGTGACATGGTAGGTGGGCCCTTTCATCTCTTGAATAGACGAACGCGAGATCCTTCTCGAATCCGCCCAACGGCCATCGACGGCCGCTCCATTGTGCCGGTCGCAGACGCCGCTGCTGGTTCCTTGGATACTGTAGCGCGCAACGGCGTCTTTGGAATGGACAATGTCGTTGATATGCGGTGGGTACGACTATCATCGTTGAAAACACGTCATACAAAAAGGGGGCTGCGATGAGCGAAACAACCGATGCGCCTGGCCAGCGGGTTCTCCGCGAGGTCTGCGACATGGCCGACGCGGCGGCGAAGGCCCAGTCGGCGTTGGCCCAGGCCACCAGCGAGGCCAAGAATGAATTGCTGGTCGACATTGCCGACGCCTTGGTGGGCCAGGCGGACCGGATCGCCGCCGCCAACGAACTGGACATGCGTGATGCCTTCGAGGCGGGCATGGACCAGGGCAAGCTCGACCGCCTGCAATTCGGTGTCGAACGCATCGCCTCCACGGCCAGGGGAGTGCGTGACGTGGCGGCCCTGCCGGATCCCGTGGGCGAAATGGTACGGGGAAGGAAACTGCCCAACGGCATGCGGCTCAATCAGGTGCGTGTGCCCATCGGCGTGGTCGGCATGATCTACGAGGCCCGTCCCAATGTGACCGTTGACGTGGCTTCGCTTTGCCTGAAATCCGGCAACGCCGTCCTGCTGCGCGGCGGGCACGCCGCCGAGCGCACGAATGCGGCGACGCTTGCCGTGATCGGCGACGTGGTGGAGCGCCACGGGTTCGCCAGGACGCTGATCTCCACCGTGGATCCGTACGGACGTGCCGGCGCCACCTCCATGATGGAGGCGCGAGGCCATATCGACGTGCTGGTGCCGCGTGGCGGCGCCGGTCTCATCCAGGCGGTGGTGCGCAATTCGAAGGTTCCGGTCATCGAAACCGGTGCCGGCAACGTGCATATCTACGTGGACCGCAGCGGAGACCTCGGCAAGGCCGTGCCGATTATCCTCAATGCCAAAACACAGCGCGTGGGTGTATGCAATGCGGCTGAGAAACTGCTGGTGCATCGTGACGTCGCGAACGAATTCCTGCCCGTGATCGCCACTGCGCTCTATGCCAGGAACGTCGAGTTGCATGCCGATGACGACGCCTACGCCATTCTCGACGGCATGCCGACCGGTGAGGGCGGATTGCTGCATGCCACCGTCGAGGATTGGGACACCGAATATCTGGCCCTGAAGATGGGCGTTCACATCGTCGATTCGCTTGACGAGGCCATCGACCACATCAACGCCCATTCCACCGGACACACCGAGGCCATCATCGCCGAGGATTATTCGGCGGTCGAGCAATTCACCCGGCGCATCGACTCCGCCGTGGTGATGGTGAACGCATCCACGCGTTTCACCGACGGCGGCATGTTCGGCCTGGGCGCCGAGCTCGGCATCTCCACGCAGAAGCTGCACGCCCGCGGGCCCATGGGCTTGGAGGAGCTGACCACGACTCAATGGATCGGATACGGAACGGGGCAGGTGCGCGCATGAACGACGACGTGATGAAGTCGCTTGAGATTGATGTTCACGACCAAAAGACGGGACTGAAAATCGCCGCCGAGCGGCTGAGCATGGTGCGTTACGTGTTCCTGGTCCAGATCGAGGACGGCATCGCCTCGGCCGAGCAACGGGCCAGTCTGGAATACGCCGACGCCGTGCTGATCGGATGGCCCGACGTCGATTCGCCCGAAGTGGCGACCCTTGACGAGGAGCAGGTGCGGAATCTCCGTCAGCAGATGACGCTGATGGAGCAGTACGTCGAACGCTTCCGGGAGATGGAGCGCGAAGGCGACGTGGACGGCATGACCGACACGCTGATCCGCATTACCGAGCGGGTCGCCGAGGTGCGCCGCAACTTCCAGCCCGATTTCCCCCTGCCCACCTTCGCCGAGATTCGCCGTGTGGTGCAGGACGAATGGGACGAGGAGATGAACGCGATCGATCCGCAGCAGGACAATCCGACCGCCGAGCAGATGGAGCGGGAAACCGAGTCGGAGGACAGGGCGTGAGCGTTCAGGAGCGACGTATGTCCGATCTGTCGGCGCTGAACGCCGAGGAGTCCGTCAAACGCCCGTCGGCCCGTGGCAACCGTCATGCGGTGCCGCGCATCGGCATTATGGGCGGCACCTTCGACCCGATTCACAACGGGCATTTGGTGGCCGCGTCCGAGGTGGCGTGGGTGTACGACCTTGACGAGGTGATTTTCGTCCCCACCGGTCGCCCGGTGTTCAAGCTCGATAAGCAGGTGACCAATGCCGAGGACCGCTATCTGATGACGGTGATCGCCACGGCCTCGAATCCCAAGTTCACGGTTTCGCGCGTCGACATCGACCGTCCCGGCGTCACATATACCGTCGATACGCTGCGTGACATTCGCGCTTTGCGGCCGGATGCCGAACTGTTCTTCATCACCGGCGCGGACGCGGTCGCCGAAATCATGCGGTGGAAGGATGCGGACAAAATGTGGGATCTCGCGCATTTCGTGGCGGTCACGCGGCCCGGATACTCGTCGAACCTGAAAGGCCTGCATATCGACGACCTGCCCAAGGGCAAAGTCGACATGCTGGAGATACCGGCGCTGGCGATCTCGTCAACCGATGTGCGCCGTCGCAGCCGGGCCGGCGAACCCGTGTGGTATCTGGTGCCGGACGGCGTGGTGCAGTATATCGGCAAGCACGGGCTGTACCGATAGGGCGGCTTCCGCGCCTGCGACACCTGGGCTTCTCCCTCCGTCGCCGGTCGTGATTACACTGGTCGCACGTCAACTCTGGGATAAGCACTGGGAGACAATAGTGGGAACGATCCTCGAAGGCAAGCCTGATAAGAACCTCATTCTTGTGACCGGACGGTCTCACCCTAAACTCGCCGCGGAGGTGGCGTCCCAGCTCGGCATCGACGTGTTGGAGACCACTTCGTATGACTTCGCCAATGGCGAGATGTATGTGCGCTATACCGAATCCGTTCGCGGCGCCGACGTGTTCGTGCTCCAGACCCACGCCACTCCGGTGAACAAGGCGATTATGGAGCAGATCATCATGATCGACGCGCTGAAGCGCGCCTCCGCCCGTTCCATCACCGCCGTGTGCCCGTTGCTCGGGTACTCCCGCCAGGATAAGAAGCATCGCGGCCGTGAGCCCATCTCCTGCCGCCTGGTGTTTGATCTGCTGGCTACCGCTGGCGCCGACCGCATCATGTCGGTGGATCTGCACGCCGCGCAGTCGCAGGGCTTCTTCGACGGGCCGGTGGACCATCTCATCGCCATGCCGGTGCTGGTCGATTACATCCGTGACCGCTTCCAGGGCAATCTGGACAATGTCGCCGTGGTGTCGCCTGACGCGGGACGTATTCGCGTGGCCGAGCAGTGGGCCCAGCGTCTCGGCGGCGGCCCCCTCGCCTTCGTGCACAAGACCCGTGACATCACC